>NZ_JASDDE010000013.1:0-76592 GCF_030407565.1 Pseudoalteromonas sp. APC 3694 | reverse complement strand
AACTCGTGACCTCGACCTTGGCAAGGTCGCGCTCTACCAACTGAGCTAGTGCCGCTTTGTTTATCTAGGGGCTATGCCCTCTCAACACGGACGCATTCTACAGAGATTATTAAACGCGTCAACACAAAAAATGCTACTTTTGAACTGTTTGATTATTTTTTATCTAAAATGGTGCGTTATTAGACGTTTACAATCAATTTTTGGTCAATTCTGCCCATGCTGCAACTAAATATTGCACCATAGAGCTAAGCGTTAAAAACGTCGCTATGTAAAGTAAGCCATAGCTTAAATACATCATCCAGGTATCGTACTGCCAAATTAGGCCAATAATGGCTAACATTTGCGCTGCGGTTTTTAATTTACCCATATCGGACACAGCCACATTGCCGCGTTTGCCTTGCTCAGCCATCCATTCTCGTAGCGCCGATATAACAATTTCACGGCTTATAATAATAAGCGCAGGAATAGTCATATACAAAGATTGATAATGCTCAGATAAAGCAACCAAGGCAGCGCACACCATTACTTTATCAGCAACAGGGTCTAAAAACGCACCAAAAGGCGTTGATTGTTCAAGCTTACGCGCTAAATAGCCATCGAGTATGTCTGTGATTGAAGCAAGCCAAAAAATAAAGGCAGCAACAAAGAATGCCCATGAATAAGGCATATAAAATATCACCAAAAAAATGGGGATAAGAAAGAGTCTAAACGTTGTGAGTGTGTTTGGAATATTCCACATAACTACTTGGATATGTCTTTTTTTCTATATTCGCACATAGGGCTAGCCCTTGTCATGCAAATGGTTAAATATCTTCTCAGCCATGTCAGGACTGATCCCAGGAACTTTCTTTAGCTGTTCTATATTAGCAGCTTTTACGCCTTGCATGCCCCCTAAATATTTTAATAATGTTTGTCGACGCTTGGAACCAACGCCATCTATTTCTTCTAATAACGACTGAGTACGTTGTTTTTGGCGCTTGTTACGGTGCCCTGCAATTGCAAAACGATGCGATTCATCCCGAATATGCTGAATCAAATGCAGTGCGGGTGCATCAGAATCCATAGGTATAGTTTTACGCCCGCCGTCAATAAGTAAAGTTTCAAGGCCTGGTTTACGGCTAGTGCCTTTTGCAACCCCAACTAATAGTGGCATTTTTGCATGCGGCCAGTTTTCAAAGTATTGTTCTGCCCTACCTAATTGGCCTTTACCACCATCAATAAAAATAACATCAGGAATTTTCTCCTCATCAACCAACTTGTTGTAACGTTTGTTTAGTGCAAACTCCATAGCGGCGTAATCATCACCACCGGTAATACCGGTCACGTTATAACGACGATACTCTTTATTGTTAGGGCCTTGAGAATCAAATACAACACAACTGGCCACGGTGTTTTCACCCATGGTGTGACTGATATCAAAACATTCCATGCGATTAATGTCATCAAGACGCAAGGTAGCCTTTAATTGCGCATAACGCTTGTTTATAGAGTCTTGAGTGCTTTGCTTAACCGTAATACTATTTAATGCGTTTTTATTGGCTAACTGTAAGTACTGTGCTCGCTCACCACGAGTAACCACTTTAAGCGATACTTTACGTTCACTAATTTGAGTTAGTGCTTCGCTGAGCGCATCACTTTCTTCTATTTCAAATGGTAAGATGATTTCTTTGGCAATGCGCCCTGTTGCTCCCGGTGCTAAGTAATATTGGCCTAAGAAAGAGGTTAAGATTTCCTGCTCCTGTGAGTCTTTAGGCACCTTTGGAAAATAAGTTTTACTACCCAGCACTTTATGATCACGGATCATTAATAGATGAATCCCATTTAAGCCATTTAAATGAGCAAAACCTACAACATCCATTTCAGCAAAATTACCTGAGATAGACTGCTGCTCCTGCATTTTACGCAATAGCATAATTTGGTCGCGAACTTTAGCTGCGAGTTCAAAATTAAGCTGCTCACTGGCTTTTTCCATTTTAGCGATAAGATCAGCTATTACTTCATGGGATTTACCGGTTAAAAATTTACGGACATAATCAACTTGCTGCGCGTATTCATCTTCAGAGACTTTATTAACACACGGCGCAGAGCAACGTTTTAATTGGTATTGCAAGCATGGCCGACTACGCGCACGGTAGTAAGCGTCTTCACATTGACGTACCGGAAATATTTTTTGCATTAAGCGCAAACTTTCTGAAACCGCCCCCGCGCTTGGAAACGGGCCAAAATATTCGCCTTTTACTTTTCTGCTACCACGATGAAAGGCTAAGCGAGGGTGCTTATGATTAGTGAGCAGTATATAAGGGTACGACTTATCATCACGTAACAGAATATTATAACGTGGCTGATATTTTTTAATGAGGTTGTTTTCGAGCAGTAAAGCTTCTGTTTCTGTATTAGTAAGTGTGACTTCAATATTACAAATATTACTCACTAAAACACGGGTTTTACTGTCGGTAATATTGCTGCGAAAGTAACTGCTCACCCGCTTTTTTAAACTTTTAGCTTTACCGACATAAATAACTTGGTTGTCATTATCGAGCATGCGATAAACGCCAGGCTCACTCGATAATGTTTTTAAAAACTGGGCATGATCAAATTCAGACATATATATCGACTAGTAAGAGATATCTATATCAATCATTTTGTAACGTATGGCTAAATGAGTAAGCTCTACATCGCCTCCTACGTTTAGCTTTTCAAACATACGATAACGATAACTGTTTACTGTTTTAGAGCTTAAATTTAAGCGCTCAGCAATATCCTGTGCTTTTTCACCTTTGGTGATCATTAGCATTATTTGTAGTTCACGCTCAGACAAACTTTGAAATGGGTTTTCATCGGTACGCCCGGTTACCTGTGCAAGTGCAATCTGTTGCGCTATTTCTGGCGCAATATAACGTTGCCCTGCATGCACGCAACGTATAGCACGCACCATTTCATCAGACCCTGCCCCCTTGGTTAAAAAGCCATGAGCACCAATTTGCATGACCTTACTTGGAAATGGGTCTTCACAATTAACTGTAAGCACAATAATTTTTACATCGGGACAATAACGGCAAACCTTTTTAGTTGCCTCAAGCCCGCCCATACCAGGCATGTTCATATCCATTAATACTATATTTGGCGCATGTTGACGACAAAACTGCACAGCCTCTTCGCCTGTTTTAGCTTCACCTATTACTTTAAAACCACGTATATCATCAAGAATACGTCTGATCCCTGTGCGCACAAGTTCATGGTCATCAACTAAAAGTACGTTAATCAATGGAACACCCTCACTAGCCTAATAAGATGCAAGTTAACAAAATTAATTCTCAACATTAGCATAGATACGACGAAACCATAACTAATATTATGCTTTCGTAATCGGTCTTTATGACCGATATGATTAAAAGCGTATTTACCTACAGCAGGTAAATACCCCCCAATGATTTATGCTGACGCCTTTTCACTAAAACGATCTACCCATAAAGCAATAATACCATCGCCAGTTACATTACACGCAGTGCCGAAGCTATCTTGCGCTAGGTAAAGTGCAATCATTAGTGCCACCGCACCTTCATTGAAACCAAGCATGCTAGTTAATAAACCTAACGCCGACATTACCGCACCACCTGGGGCGCCTGGCGCTGCAATCATCACTACACCTAACATCATAATGAATGGCAACATAGCCATTAGTGAAGGTACTTCCATGCTAGGCGATAAAAACATTACAGCCATAGCACAGGTAACTATTGTAATTGTTGAACCTGACAAATGAATAGTGGCGCATAATGGCACTGTAAAGTTAGCTACATCCTCTTTAACGTTATTTGCTTTACTTGATTGCAAAGATACTGGAATGGTTGCCGCGCTCGACATGGTTCCTAATGCAGTAAAGTACGCAGGTAACATATTTTTAATTAGCTCAATAGGATTACGCTTAAGTAATAGGCCTGAGGTAATGTATAAAACACTCAACCATAACCAATGCATCACTAACGCAGCAATAAGTACTACACCAAATGCTTGTAATGTATCAACAACGGTGCCTGCTACGGTCATTTCAGCAAATACACCTGCAATGTAAAATGGTAATGCCGGAATAATTACTTTTGAAAGTAAACCATCAATAATATCGCGCCCCTGATCCGACACAGTTTTTAATGTGTCTAAGCCAAGCTGGCTCATACCAATACCAAATACAAATGCTGTGACTAAAGCAGTCATTACACCCATTAATGGTGGAATTTCTAAGTCAATAAAGCTACCTACTTCGGTCACTGCTTCAGCTTCAAATGAAATACCGCCGCTTAAAAACGGAATAACCGCCGTCACTAATAAAAACGCTAAAGTACCAGCTATAATTGTTGAGCCATACGCAAAACCCACCGTTTTTCCCAGTAGATGCCCTGATCCTTTAGGAAGCCCGGCAATCCCAGAGGCAATAAAAAATAAAATAATCAGTGGAATTGTAAAACTAATAAGCTGGCCGATAAGTTCTTTTACTGTATATAAAAGCTCAACGCCAGTTAAGGGAATATAGAGCCCGACTAAGATACCGGCCACAATACCGGTAATTAATTTTAAAATTAACTTCATGGTGATTACTTTATTGAATTTAGATAATGTGTTTTTACCATGTTTTGAATAGTTTGTGTCAATAAACTGTTCAACCGCAGTTCATTTGCACAATTAACCAACAAAATATAAGTGTGTTGTGTTGATTTGTTTAAATAACGACTACATAAAGAAAAGATAAAGTACAAAGTTAAAAACGAACAAATGATTTCAAGTTCGCCTTTTTAATAACTAAAAAATTAACAGATTGAGTTTTTAGTTCAATCCGTTATAAGCGTAATTAATATATGTTATAGCCAAAGCTTACTTTAACTTTTTTTATCTCACAGTAAAGTAGGCTTATAAAGTTAACAGAATAGCTGTTAACGTGTTGATCAGATTGTACCTAAAGGAACATTATGTCTACTATTTTTGAAGATAACTCACTAAGCATCGGTAACACACCGTTGGTAAAACTTAACCGTGTTACAGGTGGGAATGTATACGCTAAAGTTGAATCACGAAATCCTAGCTTTAGTATTAAATGCCGTATTGGTGCATCAATGATTTGGGAAGCTGAAAAATCAGGTCAACTTACCAAAGACAAAGAACTTATAGAGCCAACATCAGGCAATACCGGTATTGCATTGGCATTTGTAGCTGCTTCTCGCGGTTACAAGTTAACGCTTACAATGCCAAACACCATGAGCTTAGAACGTCGTAAACTATTAAAGGCACTCGGTGCTAACCTAGTGCTCACCGATGGCGCTAAAGGCATGAATGGTGCTATTGCAAAGGCCAAAGAAATTCAAGCAGCAGACCCAGATAAGTTTATTTTGCTACAACAATTCGAAAACCCTGCAAACCCTAAAATTCACTTTGAAACAACAGGCCCAGAAATCTTTGATGCACTTGATGGCAAAATCGATTTCTTTGTTGCAGGTGTTGGTACAGGCGGAACTATCACAGGTGTAAGCCGTTATCTTAAAAAAGAAAAAGGCTTAAATGTAAAATCAATCGCTGTAGAGCCAAGCCACTCTCCGGTAATTAGCCAAACACTTGCTGGTGAAGAAGTAAAACCTGGGCCACATAAGATTCAAGGTATTGGTGCAGGCTTTATTCCTGGGAATTTAGACCTATCAATAATTGATGGTGTAGAGCAAGTCTCTAATGAAGAATGTATAGCAATGTGTCACGAACTAATGAAAAAAGAAGGGATTTTAGTTGGTATTTCATCAGGTGCAGCCGTGGTTGCAGCAAAGCGTATTGCTGAGCGTCCTGAAAATGCAGATAAAAATATTGTGGTTATTTTGCCAAGTGCAACAGAGCGTTACTTATCAAGCCCGATGTTTGACGAAGAGTTTAGCGAACAAGAGCTTGTGCAATAATCAAGCGTTCTGATTAAAAAAGGATGTTTTTTAACATCCTTTTTTATTGCTTTTTTAATAAGTTACTATCTATTTAGTCTACTCCTCTTTACATCTTCTCCATTCCATCACACACTTCATATATAAGTAATCAACCTGACCAAATATGAAAACAATTTTAACCATTTTTGTACTCATATTTAGTATTTTGATCGTTGGCTGTAATGAAAATACTAGACCTAAAGAGCAGTACATTGACAATGATCGTCCAGGCGACACTGCTACTGTGTATTTTGATGCGCTTTATAACCAGCATAATTTGCAAAAAGCCTGCGATTTCGCAACGCCTAAATTAGCCCGCATAATGAAATCGTATGGGACGGCCAAACAGTTTGCGCGTAGTCTTATTAATTTACAATACGATGAAGTGGTAATTGAAATTGATATGTCAAATTCAAGCCTGCGAGAACAGTATGGCAATCAGGCTAAAATAAACATTGTGTTTACCGGTTACTTAAATGGTAAAAAAATCGATGATTTCCGTAGTATCGAAATGCTTAAAATAAAAGGTAAGTGGTACGTAGATAAAATCATCGCCGATCCTTACGGGCGCTGATCAGTCATTCAGAGCCTTAGTAACAGTAACCGTATATTCGGGCTTAAAAAATACACAACATAAAAAAAGCCTTAAATCATAAATTTAAGGCTTTTTTTATTATCTACTTTATTATAATCCAGTGTTAAATGTCTTCAGGTTTAAAGTTATCAACCGCAATAGCCTGCATTCTTAGCTTATTGGCATGATGCATTGCTTCACCATCAACCTTCGTTACGAGCTCGTGTTCAAGTGCGTAATCAATCGCTTGTTCAGTATCATAGGTGACAGGCACCTTGCCTTTTCGTTGCCACTGTTTTAACTGCTTAAATTGATTGTGCATATCGTGCATTGCTAAAAAAGCATTTTCCATAACACCCGTTCCGGCATTCTCATCAACGTAACACAAATGGGTAAGCCTATTTCTAAATACGCCTGGTTGAGTCATGTGTTCACAAATACTTTGTGAAGTGGCATCACTTGGTTTGTGATAATGATTACCTAATGGAAAAACAATACGCTTAAGTGCAAAGTTAACCACCGGGTTAGAGAAATTTTTAAAGAAGCCGTCAAATGCTTGACCTATTTCATACAATGACGTCTCTATTGCATACTTAACAAAAGGTAAATCAGCTTGTTGGCGCCCTTCATCTTCAAAACGTTTTAACACGGTAGAAGCAATATACAAATGACTTAATACATCGCCTAAACGTGCCGATATCATTTCTTTGCGTTTAAGTTCACCACCTAACATCAACATTGCAACATCCGTTGTAAACGCCAATCCTCGGCTCATTCTACCTAATTGTTTATAATAGTCGGCCGTCTCTCCACACACAGGCGCTTTAGCAAAGTAGCTGCGAGTTAAACCATGCACCAAGGCCATACTTGCATTACTCAGTGCAAATACAATGTGCTTCATTAACAAGCCATCAAATTGCTCAAGTGCAGCATCATCGTCATCCATTGCTGCAGCTTCCATTTCTTTTAACACAAAAGGATGACAACGGGTTGCACCTTGGCCAAATATCATAAGGTTACGGGTAAGAATATTAGCGCCCTCTACGGTAATAGAGACGGGAATACCCATATAACCGTGTGCTAAATAGTTATTAGGCCCAACCTGAATCCCTTTACCTGCATGAATGTCCATTGCATCATTCATTATCGTTCGACCCATTTCGGTCATGTGGTACTTTGCAATAGCAGTCACTACTGACGGGCTAAGTTTTAAATCAATTGCACCTGCGGTCATTAATCGGCATGATTCCAATGCATAAGTTAGCCCGCCAATACGTGCTAACCCTTCTTGTACGCCTTCAAATTGCCCAATTGACACACCAAACTGTTGGCGAACAACAGAGTAAGCCGAGGTCATTTTAGCCGCTAAATGCCCTGTTGCAGTGCTTAATGCCGGTAACGAAATACCACGCCCTGCGCTTAAACACTCTACTAGCATGCGCCAACCGCGCCCTGCCCCTTGCTGGCCACCTATAATCCAATCAAGCGGAATAAATACATCCTTACCGTACGTTGTGCCATTCATAAACGCCATGTTAAGTGGGTAATGACGCTCTCCTGCTTTAACACCTGGGTGATCAGTTGGAATAAGTGCACACGTTATTCCGAGCTCTTTTTCATCGCCTAACAATCCATCTGGATCGTACATTTTAAATGCAAGCCCTAACACAGTCGCCACAGGCGCAAGGGTAATGTAACGTTTTGACCAATTTAAACGCAGTCCCAACACTTCCTTACCATCATGCTCGCCTTTGCACACCACGCCAGAATCAGGAATACTGCCAGCATCTGAGCCAGCCTCAGGGCCCGTTAATGCAAAACAAGGTACATCGTCACCTTTTGCAAGGCTAGGTAACCAACGATTTTGTTGCTCAGTTGTTCCGTAATGCAGTAATAACTCACCAGGACCTAAGCTATTGGGTACCATGACCGTCACGGCGGCCGTTAAGCTTTTAGTCGCAATTTTTGACACTATGGTGGAATTAGCAATAGCAGAGAATTCAAGACCCCCAAATTTTTCTGGGATGATCATTGCAAAAAACCCTTCGGTTTTTAAAAAGTCCCACACCTCTTTAGGTAAATCTTTGTCTTTTTGTACAATTTTATAGTCATCAAGCATGGCTAATAAAGTTTCAACTTGATTATCTAAAAATGCAGTTTCTTTTTCACTTAACTGCGGACGCGGATAGTTGTGTAATTTTTGCCAATCAGGCTCACCACTAAATAACTCGCCATCCCACCAAATATCACCCGCTTCCATGGCTTCTCGCTCTGTTTGCGATAATGGCGGCAACACCTTTTTAAACATCTTAAAAGTAGGTCGAGTAATTAAATTAAGGCGGATATCTTTAATAGCAAATACCACGATCACCACAACCAGTAATATAATAAATACTGACATGAGCACATTCCTTTTATAGTTATAAAAACACTGATTTAATTATGACCGATCTTAATTTAAATACAATGGGGTGTCAGAGGAGTGCCACTAAATGATGAGCCGATTCTATTGTAATTAAAATATAACGATAAAGTAGAGTTACGCATTTATTACGCACAGCAAAAAGCCCACAAAATGCGGGCTTTTTACTACTTAACTGGTTTTAATTATTTAATTAAAACTGAAAACGCATGTTAGCAAAGTAAGCATCGTTATCTGAGTCATCTGCGTTGTTGCCGTAACCCACTTTTAAACCAATGTTTTTATTGATGAAGTGTTGAGCACCAAAGCTGTAGTTGTCTTCTTTATCGTAAGCTGCAAATACAGAAGTCGCTTTAGAGAAGTAGTAGTTTGTTTCTACGTTCCATTGGTCATCTGCTTCGTCAAGGCTTACAAATGTACCTTCTACTGTTAAGTAGTTACCTTGTTGTAAATCAACAAAGTATTTAGCTGCAACAGCGCGGTAATCAAAGTCGTCATCAGAGGTAAGTGTTACACCTACGTAGTCTGTGCTATTTAACATGTGGTTGTATGCTAAATCAAACAAAGCAAAGTCATCGCCGTCTTTGTTTTCAACAAGCGTTACTTTTGCTAATAAATCAGGGTTAAAGAAGTAGCCACCAGTTAGCTTGTAAAGCTCACCGTTAGAGCCCGAATCTGGGTCAAGGTTTTCGTAAGATGCGCCAACAACAAATTCATTAATAAAGTATTCGCCACCAATGTTAGTAACATCGCCAAAGTCGTCATCAGCATAACCGCCGTAAACGTTAGTTTGTTTATTAATGTACTCAAACTGATCGTACGGACCTAATGTTTTTTTAGGAGATAGGTAATAAATAGAGTCTACAGCAACGGTGTCGTTGTTATCGCTATCTTTGTAGCTTAAATTACTGATTGAATTGTAGCTATCTGCAGCGTGTGCAGCACTTGATAATAAAAGACCTGAAATAATAATTGCTAATTTTTTCATGATGAAACATCCCTATGTACATTGTTTTTGTACTTTAACTACATTGCTAAAGTGGGGGTATGCTAACGCCACGAAACTGAACAAAAACTGAATCAAGCAATTGTATTTGTTAGGGAATTTGTAAGAAAGTGTTGGAGTAATTTATGTTAAAGTAATCGCAACAAGCTGTAAACAATTACTTTAATTTTACACCGATTTTGTTTGTTTCTATAATGAATACTGGCTAATTATCCGATAAACATCATTTATGTTATCACCAGCTTTAAAGTCCTTGCTAATTGGCGTTGGATCTGAACCTACCCATATTTTTAACTCAGCGTCTAAATCAAATTGCCCAGCACTCTCTTTACTGAACTTAGTTATCTTAGAGTAAGCAATACTGATCATTTCCATTTTAGAACCTGTCACACCTTGTTTATCTAATAAAATTAGTCGCTTATTAGTAAAGATAAACATATCACGGACAACTTTATACGCCTTTTCAACTCGTTCACCTTCAATAAGGGTATTTGCCAATACTTTTTCTAAATCGGCGTCATCCACTTCACTGGCGTTACCCATTAAACCACTAAATAATCCCATTATAGTTTCTCCTGTTTAAATATTTGATTTTCTAGCGTATGACCATTTACTAACTGCCTATACTGCCAATTATGTTGGTGGCAAAATTGCAATAGCGCGATGTCGAGTGAATCGCTAGTTGGTTGATACTCAATCACATACTCTTTATGTTGGCTCATATAAACACGGCTCACACCCTCAATTGCTTGGAGTTGTTGCTCCACATTTTGATACACTTCACTGAGCATTAAAGTGTAAAAATGCTTATCGGTGTTCACTGCTTTAGTTTGGTGCTCGCTTAATACGCCTTTATCTAAATGTAGTACTTGAGAACATAATCGTTCAAGTTCCGTTAAATCATGAGAGCTTAAAATAAACGTCGCTTGAGACGATAGCTCAGACACCAGCTCCCTGACTTCTCTGGCATGAATCGGATCAAGTCCTGCTGTGGCCTCATCTAACATCACAATTTGCGGTGAGCCAATTAATGCTTGCGCTATGGTTACACGCTTGCGCATACCGTGAGATAAGTCCCCTGCGCGGTTTTTTGCAATTTCGCTAAGGCCCACTAAATCAAGCACACGAAGTGCCTCTACGTGGCTTTGCTTAGTACTCATGCCTTGTAGCTTGGCATAAAAACTAAGTTGTTTATCTATATTAAAACGCGGATCTAGCTGGGCATCTTGTGGTAACGCACTCACTCTATTAAATAAAGCAGCACTACCAGGTTTATGGCCAAGTATTTCAAGCTCACCTATGATAGGTGCGATATAGCCACACAACAAACTAAATAAAGTGGTCTTCCCTGCGCCATTAGGGCCAACTAATGCAACTGGCGCGCCTTTTTGAATCTCGAAATTCACATTATTTAGGGCCAGTTTTGAGCCGTACGATTTACTTAAATTACGCCCTGTTATTAATGATTTCATAGTGAGCTCCTTGCAAAAATACGTTGAGCAACCACAAGTAGCACCGCTGTTTGCACAAGTGGAATAGCTAATGCGCTCAGTAACGGTAAGTTTTGTCCCGCTAATAGCTCTATTTGCACACCAGGGAATAAATAATCAAGCACACTTAATGCGGGTATTTGCCACTCTAGTAATCCAACAATAATGCCACCGGCTGTAAAATATAAAATGGCTAACACAATAGATAAGCGAGATGAGCTCGCAAAAGTATTAATTAAGCTCATTAAGGCTACAAACGGCGAAAAAGTAACTATGAGTATTAAAAATATTGAAACAGCACGACCAAGGCCACCAGCAAGTAAGCTCGGCTCGCGAAACCCGAGCACCGCCAATGTCGCTACCAATGTAATGCCAACTAAACAGGTTAGTACCGCTAGCTGCCCTAAAAATCGACCAAAGAGTATTTCAAAGCGGGTTGAGCGCAGTGATAAAAACCTTAAAGTCCCCCTCTCTCTGTCACCCACAGTTTGATCACTACAAATAAATAAGCTAAAAACAGGAAAACTATACAAAGCAATTAGCCAATACATAGCAAATTCGGCTTCAGGCCAATCAAGTAACTTATTTAATCCAATAGAGCCGGAAATATCACGGGCTATTTGTTCAAAATCGGGGGAGCTGATAATGCCCACTGCCTGCCCTATGGGGTAACGTAAAATAACAAGCCACACTAGCGCAAAAGCCGCCAGTGCAATAAGTCCTCGTTTAGTTAAAAACATACGTATAAGCTCAAAACCCGCAATTTGAGTTAAGCGCCCTACGTTTATTGGTAATGGTGTTGCCATTGACTATCCTTAATGACGTTGTTCATGCTTTAAAATAAGCGTTATTTAACAACACTAAGTGTAAACACGTTGAATTGCTAGCAAAAAAAGCCTACTCAGAGGTAGGCTTTGTAACAAATAATGTAATTTAAACAATTAGTAATTATAAATGTTGCTCATAAATAGCTAATGCTTGCTGTAAGTCGGCAATTAAATCTTCAGCATCTTCTAAGCCAATGTGCAAACGAATAACAGGTCCATGCTCCCATCCTGTTTGCGAGCGCAGCCCTTTCATTGATAGGTTTGCCGTTACTAAGCTCTCAAAGCCCCCCCAAGAAAAGCCCATTTTGAAATGTTGTAAGCTATCTAAAAAAGCATCTATGGCGTGTTGATTACCCGCTTTCATTACAAACGAAAATAAACCATTACTGCCGTCAAAATCGCGTTTGAAAAATTCATGGCCTGGGCATGTTGTAAACGCAGGATGGCGAATATGATCAACTAACTCGTGCTGCTCTAACCATTTAGCAACCTCAATAGCCGCTTTTTCATGCTGATTTAATCGCACTGCCATGGTACGCAAGCCTCGTAGTGCTAAATACGCATCATCTGCACTGGTGCATTGCCCGAGTAAATAAGAGTGTTCACGAAGTGTTGGCCAATATTTTTTATTCGCTACAGCTACGCCCATCATCACATCTGAATGACCTACAATATATTTGGTTGCCGCTTGAATACTAATATCAACACCGTGTTCAAGCGGTCGATAATGTAAGCCATTTCCATAGGTATTATCGAGTATTGTCATTAACTGATGTTCATGTGCCACTTGCACCATAGCGGGAACATCTTGAATTTCCATGGTAATTGAACCCGGAGATTCTAAAAACAACACTTTGGTATTGTCTTGAATGTACTCTTTTATATCTGCGCCAATCATGGGCGGATAATAGGTCGTAGTAATGCCCAGCCCCGCTAAAATCTTGTCGCAAAAATCACGGGTTGGCTCGTAAACAGTATCCACTATTAAAATATGATCACCGGACTTTAAAAACGATAACAATGTTTGGCTTATCGCTGCCGCGCCACATGGGTATAAGGCACAGCCTTCACCCCCTTCGAGTTCAGTAATTGCCTCTTGCAGGGCAAAATGCGTAGTGGTGCCACGACGGCCATAAAATAACGTTTTATCACCGCGTGTTTTAGCCGCTTCTTTAAGCTCACTCACCGAATCAAATACAATCGTTGAAGCGCGCTGTACCACAGGATTGACTACGCCATGGGTGTACGCTTTTTTGCGCCCTGATGAGACTAACTGAGTATTTTTATTCTTGCTCGACATGATTCATCCTTCTATCTGAGTACGCCAATATTCAATTAAATAACGCGAAATTGAATCAGCTCTAGGTAGCTTTAAATGCTCCCCTTGATGGTGCCAATCTTTAAATTGCGCAAGTTCTTCGCGAGAAAACCACTTTGCATCTTCAAGTTCATCTTGCTCTGTGCTTATTTCATCACTGCTTGCTGTGGCAATAAAACCTAGCATAATTGACGAAGGAAACGGCCAAGGTTGCGAAGCAATATATTCAGCTTTTTCCACAGTAATACCCGCCTCTTCTTTTACTTCTCGGATCACGGTTTGTTCAAGGGTTTCACCAGGGTCAACAAAGCCTGCAAGCGATGAATACAATCCTTTTGGCCAAGTTGCTTGGCGACCCAATAAGCAGCGTTCAATCCCATCAGAAAATGTTTTAGTTACTACCATAATAACCGCAGGATCGGTACGCGGAAAAGTCTGGTGCAAACACGCAGGATTGTCGCATAATCGAGAGTGACCCGCTTCAACTAAGTGATTTTTGGTACCACAACGACCACAAAAACTATGAGTGGCATGCCAGTAACACAACCCACGGGCAAGCGCTGCATTTGAGCCATCTTCAAGCGCCACCTGTGTACCAAACTGGCGAATATCTGCAAACTGGGCGCCATCAATAATCGTTGCTAATAACGACTCGTCGAGTGCGGTTACATCTAGCGCAAATACGGCATTATCCTGTTTATTTGAACCTAAAAAAATAGCCTGCGTTAAATCTAAATGTGCCACCTGTAGGTAAGCCAAATACACCACCTCAGGGCTACTGTTAGCAAATAAGGTGTGATTGCCTTTAACTAAAAGCCATAAGCTGTCTGCTGTTTTTTTTGCGTCTACCCAAGTAGGGTCTTTGCGCGCATTTGAGCCTCTGTCTAATGGCATATTACTGTAGTTAAGCATGTAATTCCTTGATACTAATTGATTCTTAAAATTACCATAATCATCCACTAAACCCAATTTATTACCGCCATAAAAAAAGCCTAAATTAGGCTTAATTAATCTATGTACCCGTTGTATTAAAAATGCTCATGTTGAAGGTGGGCATTCTGCTCAAAAATACACCGAACCAACGCAGCGCTTAGACTTTTTAAAGTAGTAACTGATTGTCAATTAAATGAAATTGCTCAGCACTTTGCTTAAGTACCTCTGCGGTTAATTTATCAGCACCGTATACATCACACGGAACATTGTATTGATTTTTTAAGTGCCCCAGTAATAACGCAAAGTCACCGTCACCCGAGAGTAAAATAACCTTATCAAGCTGCTTTCCCTGCTCTAGCATATCTATGGTTATACCTACATCCCAATCGCCTTTGGCACTGCCGTCACGGCGTTGAATAAAGGGTTTTAGTTTTACTTCAAAGCCAATAGCGCGCAAAATATTTTGAAACTGATTTTGCTTTTCATCACCTCGGTATATTGCATAAGCAAACGCACATTTAATATCGTATTGTTGCTCTATCATTCGCCAAAAGGCATTGTAATCAAAGTTTTTACCGTGGCTTTCGCGACAGGTGTAATAAATATTTTGTACATCGACAAAAATACCTACACGAGGTTTACTGCTTTGTTGTGAGGTCATTATTATGTCCTAATGAGTGATACTTGCAATTGCGTGTTAAGTAACCTAAATTAGTTACCAAACCCAAAGTAACCAATTATAGTTACATTTAACAATGTAACCTAATTTAGTTACATATAAATAATTTATCTGGATTTTTATGATTGGTGTGATCAGCGGCGATATTATTAAATCGCAAAAAATACCTAAACAACAATACGATGCCATGCTTTATCAGCTAGAGCAAAGTTTACGTGCAAATTGTAATAAAACAACATCTTGGGATATTTACCGTGGGGATGCATTTCAGCTGCAAGTAGAAAAAAGTGAACAGCTAGTTACCACCGCTATTCTTATCTACCTACAGCTAAAATCTGCCGGCTATGAACTGCGCCAAAGCATGGCGTTGGGGCACATAGATAACCCTGGTAAGAGTATAAAAACGGCCACAGGCTCTGCGTTTACTCTCTCTGGTCATGAGCTAGATAAAATGACAAACCAGCGTTTTACATTTGCTATTGCAAAGCAACCAGTTGATGAGAGCTTTAAGCTAAACCTAGCGTTTGTTGATGTATTGCTGTGTAAAATAACTCAAAAACAAGCAAACGCTTTGTATGTATATTTAACCCATACTAATAACAACCATGCAGCATTAGCTAAAGAGCTCAATACCAGCCGCGAAAACGTTACTAAGCTGCTTAATCTTGCTAACTATCAGCTGATAGAACGATTTATTTTACATGCACAACAACAGCTTAAAAGCATACAGCAAGGACATGACTAATGGAGTTTTCACTATTACTCGTTGCACTGATTATTGGCCACTTACTCGCTGATTTTTATTGGCAACCCATGAGCTGGGTAAACGACAGAAACACCCGTCATTTTAAAGCAAAAAAACTTTACTACCATGTATTGGTTCACGGAATTACCAGTGCAGTCGTTGTGGCACTTTGGGAATATAGTTTTGGCTGGCAACAATTAGGCAGCGTATTACTGGCGACCGGCATTATTATGATCAGTCACTACTTTATTGATATTGCTAAATCGTATTCAAATAAAGGCGTAGTGCCTTTTTTATTAGACCAAATTGCCCATATCACCGTCCTTATTGTGATAAGCATTTGGCTCACTGATAATCAGCAATTTACTAACAATTTTATGGCGTTATTGTTCAACGAAAAAGTGCTGTGGGTTATAACTGGTTACCTTATTATTTTAAGTCCCAGTGCGGTATTTATAAGAATGATGTTAGAGCGTTTAACTAATCACTTTTCAAGTGATGGTAGTCTCCCTTTAGCAGGACAAAGTATTGGTATGCTCGAACGAGTACTTATGCTGACATTTATTTTATTAGATCAGTTTGCTGGGCTTGGGTTTTTAATTGCCGCCAAATCCGTGTTTAGATTTGGCGACTTAAGTGCCAGCAAAGATAAACAACTCACGGAATATGTGATGCTAGGCACGTTACTGAGTGTTAGCGTTACGCTGTTTGTTGGCCTAGGCATTAATTACTTACTGATAAATTAAAAACAAAAAAAGCGCTAACCTTAAAGCTAGCGCTTTTTTTGCAGCTGCGTTTAACTAAACGCAGTGACAATTAGTCGTTATTTGCTGGACGACGACGGCGTTGACCACTGCCCCCAACCGATTGACGCTTTGCCCATGGGTTTTGTGCATTTTCATCGGTTTTAGCTGCTGGCTTTTTAGAGCCACCACGACGTGGGCCCGTACCATTGCCACCATTGTTAGGCTTTTTACTATTAGGCTTGCTGCTATCTGATTTAGGCTTATTAAATGGTTGTTTTTTCTTTGGCTTTTTAGCAGGCAGTGGGCGAGCATCGAGTGCGCGCTCAGCAACAGGGTTAGCCGGTTCAAAGCCTTCTTCTTCAGCACGAGGAATTAACTCGCCAATAAAGCGTTCAATACCGTATAAATCTACTGCATCGTCGACCGTTACAAACGAAATGGCATGCCCTGATGCACCCGCACGACCAGTTCGGCCAATACGGTGGACATAATCTTCATATACATTAGGTAAGTCGTAGTTAACTACGTGTGGAAGCTCAACAATATCTAAACCACGGGCAACAATATCAGTTGCCACTAATACGCGCACTTCACCGCTTTTAAAGCCTTCCAATGCTTTAACACGTGCACCTTGAGATTTATTACCATGGATTGCTGCGCCAACAATATCATCGCGTTCAAGTTGCTTAACTAAACGATTAGCACCGTGTTTAGTACGGCTAAATACCAGTACTTGTTGCCAATCATTGCTACGAATTAAATGGCTTAATAAGGCCGTTTTTCGCGCTTTATCGACAGCGTACACGCATTGAGTCACGCTTTTAGCAGTGGTGTTTTTGGCAGCGACTGAAATTTCAACCGGATCGTTAATTAACCCTTTGGCCAATGCACGAATGTCGTCAGAAAAGGTGGCTGAGAACATTAAGTTTTGACGTTTTTCAGGCATTTTTGCAATTAAGCGTTTAATGTCGTGGATAAAGCCCATGTCTAACATACGGTCGGCTTCATCTAAAACCAGTACTTCAACGCTATCAAACTTAACTGCGTTTTGATTATGTAAATCAATTAAACGCCCAGGTGTGGCCACTAAAATATCAACCCCTTTGCGCAGGCGCTGCATTTGTGGGTTAATTTTAACACCACCGTAAACAACAAACGAACTCACGTTTGAATGCTTAGCGTACTCTTCAACGTTTTCGCTTACTTGCAACGCAAGCTCACGGGTTGGCGTTAAAATAAGCGCACGAACATGATTACTTTTTGCTTTAGTGCCCGACGATAAACGCTCAATTAGTGGCAAAGTAAAACCAGCAGTTTTACCGGTACCAGTTTGCGCTGCAGCCATTACATCGCGACGTGCAATAATTGCTGGGATAGCTTGAGCCTGAATAGGCGTTGGCGTTTCATAGCCCTTTTCTAAAACCGCATTAACTAAAGACTGTGATAAACCTAAACCATCAAAACTCATATAAACTCTCTATTTCAAATTAGGCCAAAGTGGCCAGTTGCGCGCATTATACCTTTAGTGGCTCAGAATGCATGCCATTATTTACTTTGTGCCAAATCAATACACACAAATACTAAAAAAGCGGCTAAACAGCCGCTTTTTATTTACCTGAGCATTACAAACGCTAAAAGATTATTTTACACCTAACTCACGTAAACGCTCTTGTAAGTAGCTATCTGCTGTGTAGCGATCAGATAACACCACATCTGGACGAGGGTGTAAAAACAATGGTAATGAAATACGTGATTTGGTTGTTGCTTTACCCGATGGATTAATTACACGGTGAATCGTTGATGGGAAGTAGCCACCCGATGCTTCTTGTAACATGTCACCAATATTAATAATTAGACTACCAAAATCACATGGCACGTCTAACCAATCGCCATCGGTTTTTTGTACTTGTAAACCCGGCTCGTTTGACGCTGGTAATACGGTTAATAAGTTAATATCACCGTGCGCAGCAGCACGAATAGCACCAGGCTCTTCATCACCTGTCATTGGCGGGTAATGTAAAATACGTAACAACGTTTGCTCAGATTGGGCAATCATATCTTTTAAATCGATAGAGAACTTAGCACGGACTTCTTCAGGCGCTTCAGCCTGAACCCAGCTTAATAATGTTGCCGCAAATTCATTGGCTAAACGGTAGTACTCACGCACATCAGCTTCTAATTGTGCAGGAACACGGCCTTTAGGGTAAACATGAAAGTACTCTTTAATGTCTTTTACTGTATGGCCTTTAGCAACTTCTGATACCGACGGTGGAAAATAGCCATCTTGCGTTTCTTTTGAAAATAAAAACTCATGCTTTTGCTCTGAGTTAAAAAAGTCTTGCCAATTTTTATAAATAGACTCAACTAAAGATTGCGGAATAGGATGGTTTTTTAATACGCCAAAACCAGTATTTCTCAACGATTCAACAAATTGCGCAGCCGCATCGTCCGCTTTATAATCAACTGTAGGTAATTGCATGATACATTCCAGTAAGTAGGTTGTTAGAAGCCATTTACCAATTCGCTTGAGTAAAGATCCACTAAATTAACTAAATATTACATGCTAACTACGCAAAAAAAATTATATCTACTTGTTCTAGATAAGGTTTTTTAAACGACGATAAACAACGACTTAATACATTAAATTAATCACAGGTTTATGCAAATTGGTATTACATTCAAATATAGCTTAACTACTTAATTCAAGTAATAAAGGCTGCATTTTTATGCTGTGCGAGGATAGACAAACCCCTTTAAAATTATAAGGACATATGTCCGCACTCAATTGGCAAGCCCTTTCTAGCTTGATCGAGATCAAAATAATGCCAGTATTGAATTTTCATCCCACCGTACCAATCTCTTATTTATCAGCACCACACACTTTATCAATTAGTTAAGGTATTCTCATGCGACAAAAAGTCTCTTTTATAAGCGGTGAATTAGAACTCGCTGGACAACTTGAACAGCCCTCTGGTGAGGTGAAATTTTATGCCTTATTTGCCCACTGTTTTACCTGCTCTAAAGATGTAGCGGCTGCAACACGAATAAGCCGCGCACTCACTCAGCAAGGCATTGCCGTATTACGCTTTGATTTTACAGGGCTTGGTAATAGCGATGGTGACTTTGCCAACAGTAACTTTTCATCAAACATTCAAGACTTAGTGGCTGCAGCCAATCACTTAAGAATACACTTTAAAGCGCCTCAATTATTAATAGGCCACAGTTTAGGTGGTGCTGCGGTGCTTGCAGCAGCAGAGCACATACCCGAAGTGTCAGCTATTACGACTATAGGCGCGCCATCGGATGCCCAGCATGTTACTCATAACTTTGCTGCTCATCTAGATGAAATAAACCAATCGGGTGAAGCAAAAGTGTGTTTAGCTGGGCGGGAATTTACTATTAAAAAACAATTTTTAGATGACATCGCCAAATACGATAACAGCCATATAAGTAAGCTTAAGCGTGCTTTGTTAGTTATGCACTCTCCTATTGATGCCACCGTGAATATTAGTGAAGCCGAAAAAATTTACGCCGCTGCCAAGCATCCAAAAAGCTTTATAAGTTTAGATAATGCCGATCACTTACTCAGCAATAAAGAAGACGCTAACTACGCAGCCGATGTCATTGCTACGTGGGCTAATCGTTATGTTGAATACGATAAAACACCCTATAGTGCAAAATTAACTAACGGCAGTGTATTAGTTGAAGAAAAAGATCATAAATTCACTCAGCACGTGAGTACTAAAAACCATACATGGCTTGCTGATGAGCCTACTGATGTTGGTGGTAAAAATTTAGGCCCAGACCCTTATGATCATTTACTCGCTGGGCTTGGAGCGTGTACTGCAATGACACTTCGCATGTATGCGAGTCGCAAAGAGTTGCCGCTAGAGCACATAAAAGTAGAGCTCAACCATACCCGCAATTACAACCAAGATTGTGATGATTGTGAAAAAACCGGCAATCTAGAGGCCATTATCCGCAAAATAACCTTACAAGGTGATTTAACTGACGCTCAGCGAAATCGATTACTCGAAATAGCCGACAAATGCCCTGTGCATAAAACGCTACATAACAGCCCTTTGGTGGTTAGTGAATTAGTGGGGTAACTAAAACAAAAATAGCGCAGTAAGCCCTGCGCTATATTTAGGATTTTAATTTAAAAACTGACTGTATCGTTTAATTTTCTAAAAACGCCGCTACCTCTTTACTCATTTTATCCACCAACCATTTAGGCCCGCCATCGTACATATCGTTGTGACGTGATATTTCTATCAACGTTTGCGTAACAGGATAAACGGTTAACTCTTGGTCGGTTAAAAGCACGTTTGTATCGGCTGGGTAATCACTACCACGAAGTGTGAGCACACGTATGTTTTTATTGCGTGGCAATAACATGCGGCGGTGATCGAGCGTAATTAATTGGCTTACTTCACTTGGGTAAATAGCTGCATACAAGGCTGAAATATCTCCACCATTTGAGTGACCAAATAAAGTGAGTTTTGTAAAATCATACTCAGGGTATTTAACACTTAGCTCGTTGACTAAAAATTTGAGGGTTACAACACCCCGGTGCCAATTTTCCATACGGGTAGTTAAGTATGGCTGCGCATGATTAAGTGCAGGGTCACTTTTAAGCTCATGCGCTACCGCAATGCTTAAATAGCCTTGCGCATTAAATAACTTACTCGCAAAGGTGTATTCATTGTGGCTAATGCCATACCCTGCATTTACAAATACCACTGGGCATTTTACTTGCGCGCTGCACTTAAGGTGGTTAGTTAGTAGGGTAATATTTACAGGTATAGAGCGATTACGACTATCATCAATGATTGCATCGTTTTGGGCATAACTTGATGATGCAAATAGCATAGTGCTTAAAGTCAGTGCACTTAACATTAAATGCTTTTTTATAATTTTTAACATGCATTCCCTTGTATTATTTATACATTTTTAACTAACATTAATTTTTATTATAAAGGTTAGCGCGCGCCTTTGCTAATTTGTGCGATAATAGCGATTATTGTTTTACTATTATCGCAAAAGAATCCATTCATGAAATCATACAGCAGCATTGAACAACGCATCGACATTCTACAAAGCAGAATTGAAGCCTACCAAGAAGAAATTAAAGTGTTACAAGCCGAGCCGAAAAGTAACAACGAACGGATTATTTTTAAGTTTATTGAAACCGGCAGTACAGGTAAAACCAAAGATTTTGTGAGAGAGCTGGGAATTAAATCACCGCGTGATAGCTTATATTCATCTGGTGATGTAACTAAACTGATTAAAGATGGCGCTGATGATATTTCGCCTGAGCTACTGAGCATAGCCCGCGCACTTGCTAGTGCACGTAACAAAAATGGCCCTGCTTGCTAATAGTAAATATACGTATTAGCCGTAAGCTCTTGCGGCTAATCAACCAGCTCGATATCAAGTCCAGCTAATAAGTTTAACGCTTCAAGCCGTTCAAACTTTGCATTACTCACATCATTGCTTGTTATATCAATATTAAATTGCGTTGCGCCAACAAAGTTTGCTTTCCTCAAATTAGTTTGATGAAACAGGCTGTCTCTAAAGTCAGTATCCGAGAAGTTGCTTTGAGCTAAGTTAGCGTGCCTAAAATCGACATCTTTGGCAAAACAGTTCGTCATTGTTAAGGCTTTTAACTGTAATTCAAAAAACGAACTATGGCTCAGCTCACACTGTTTAAAACTCACCGGTGACGTAAGCGCTAATTGCGGCCAATTTACTTGTCCCCACATTATGCTATTGAGTTTACAATTTGCAAAGCTCACCTCTTCTAGTGAGCTGTAATTCCAATTAAGCTCAGTCAAATTACAGTTAATAAACTCACACTCTATAAACCGACAGGCATTAAACTGGCTGTGACTAAAATCGCAATCAATAAACTGACATTGTTCAAACTCAATATCGCTAAAGCGCTTTGCATTTGCTGTAAAGTTTAAAAATGGCTCACTGAAATAATGACTATCTTTAAATAGCTCGCTCATAAAAATAAAGCACCTAAATTGGGTTATGCCGAACAAAAAACCCCTTAGGCTAAATACCTAAGGGGTTTTGATCTAACTAAACACTATGGTTTAACTAGCTTTATTCTGCGCTTGGTAATTCTTTCTCAACTACACTAATAGCAAGCTCTGTCAGCGAATCGCTGTTTGCTTTGCTAGGCGCATCGGTTAATAAACACGATGCTTGTGTGGTTTTAGGGAAAGCAATAACGTCACGAATGTTATCAGTACCACATAACAACATAACTAAACGGTCTAAACCGAACGCTAAACCTGCATGCGGCGGTGTGCCGTATTTAAGTGCATCAAGTAAGAAACCAAATTTATCTTGCTGCTCTTGCGCTTCAATACCTAAAATTCTAAATGCTGCTTCTTGCATATCTGCATTGTGAATACGTACCGAGCCACCGCCTACTTCGTAGCCGTTTAATACCATATCGTAGGCATCTGAGATAGCCGTTGCAGGGTTTGCTTCAAGCTCTTCAGCACTAATGTCTTTAGGTGCAGTAAATGGATGGTGTACAGCGTGAAGTGTGCCTTCGTCATCTTCTTCAAACATTGGGAAGTCAACAACCCAAAGTGGTGCCCAGCTATCTAAATTAGTGATTTCTAAATCAATACCAATTTTTAAACGAAGTGCGCCCATGGCTTCATTTACGGTGTTGCGTTTATCCGCACCAAATAAAATGATATCGCCTGTTTGTGCATTAGTACGTTCAAGTAACTGCGTGATCACATCTTCATTTAAGAATTTAGCGATTGGCGATTGCACGCCCTCAACGCCTGCATCGCGGTCATTTACTTTCATCCATGCTAAGCCTTTAGCACCGTAAATACCAATAAACTTAGTGTATTCATCTAGTTGCTTACGAGAAAGTGATGCACCACCTGGAACAGTTAGCACTGCAACACGGCCTTTTTCATCATTTGCCGGACCCGAGAATACTTTAAATTCTACGTCTTTTACTAAATCAGCTACATCAATAAGCTTCATTGGGTTACGTAAGTCTGGCTTATCAGAACCATATAAGCTCATTGCCTCAGAGTAAGGCATAATTGGGAAATCACCTAAATCAACATTTAGTAATGACTGCCACATTTCACGGATCATTTTCTCTGTCATACCACGTACTTGATCAGAGCTCATGAACGAGGTTTCTAAATCTATTTGAGTAAATTCAGGTTGACGGTCAGCACGTAAGTCTTCATCACGGAAACATTTAACAATTTGGTAGTAACGGTCAAAACCCGACATCATCAACAATTGCTTAAACAACTGTGGTGACTGTGGTAATGCGTAAAAGCTACCTTTATGAACACGACTCGGTACTAAGTAATCGCGAGCACCTTCAGGCGTTGCTTTAGTTAGCACTGGCGTTTCGATATCTAAAAAGCCATTTTCATCTAAAAAGCGACGTACAAAGCTGCTTGCTTTAGCACGTAATTTAATACGGTCGCTCATTTCTAAACGACGTAAATCTAAGTAACGGTATTTTAAACGACGCTCTTCTGAGTTCACTTGGTTAAAATCAAGTGGCATAGGCTCAGAGCGGTTAATAATCGTTAAACCAGTGCCTAAAATTTCTACTTCACCGGTAGCCATGTCTTTATTTACTTGGCTGTCTGGGCGAGCGCGTACAATCCCTTTTAACTGAACACAAAATTCTTGACGAAGTTTGTTAGCTGTTTCCATTAATCCTTCAACTTCCGGATCGAATACAACTTGTACTAAACCTTCTCTATCGCGTAAATCGACAAAGATAAGTCCACCAAGGTCACGTCGTTTGTTGATCCAGCCACATAGTTCAACTTCCTGATCTACGTGAGTTTTATTTAGCTGTCCGCAGTATATAGAGCGCATAGTTTTCCTGTCAGATAAAAGGCTTCAACGGTTAAAGTTATTTGTTTTTTAAGGCGTGTGATATAAAAAAGAGCCACCACACTACAAATAAAGCCGCTAGCAATCTAAAAATATTCAAATTAAGCCCTGCATTATACCCAAGTAGGTTGAAGATGCTAGGCGTGTTTGGCTTGTTGGTGTTAATTTAAAGCATGCGCTGTTTGGATTTGCTACACTTGCGCCACGATGTAATTTATCAGCTTTTTTTATGTTATATATTGGATGCCCACAGTGGTCGAGCAACGCATGGAAAGGGAATTTGTTTTCACGCCAGTGCAAAAATGCCGATATGCTCAGCCAGTATGCGCAGCATTTTAATTCAGTAGAAGGCAATACCAGTTTTTATGCTGACCCATCGCCTGACACCGTTTTACGCTGGGCAGACAGCGTGCCTGATGAGTTTAAATTTACCTTTAAATTTCACCGTCGCTTTAGTCACGAACTTCAGCTTACTAACGTACAGCGTGAGCTAACCGATTGGCTCAATTTGTTCGCCCCATTGTTTGCAAAAACAGGGCAAATAATGCTGCAGTTACCCAAAGCGTTTGCACCACAACAGTTAGCTAAGCTTGCCGCTTTTATTGAATTACTTCCTAAAGAGCTGAACTATGGGGTTGAGGTACGCCACCCTGATTTTTTCAAAAAAGGGGAGGCCGAAATCGCACTTAATCAGCTTTTAATGGCACATAATATAAACCGCATTGCAATGGATACCCGCGCATTATTTGCGGTTAAACCCACAACCGAAGCACTGATAGATGCACAACAAAAAAAGCCTTATTTACCGGTGCACGCTATTGCTACGGGCTCGCAGCCTATGGCACGCTTTGTTATTGCTAACTTAGAAAACGATTATAAAACCTTTTATAAGCCGTGGCTTAGCAAAGTAACCCAGTGGCTGAATGAAGGCAAAAGCCCCTATGTGTTTTTTCATACCGCTGATAACCGCGAAGCGCCCTTACTGGCTCGCCAGTTTTGCCAAGATTTGGGGTATAATCACAACGTACTAAATCCATTTAGTGGAGAGAAAGAAGCCCAGCAGCAAGCGCTTTTTTAAAAATAAATTCAAGATACAGAGATAATAATGAGTGAATACGCACGTTACTTTACCGGCTACCCTAGCAATATCGTTGAGCAAGTATTAAGCCTAATAAAAGCAGGAAAGGTAAGTGAGTATTTACTTAAAAAGTACCCACAGGCGCACCGCTTTACCAGTGATAAGTTATTGTATAGTTACGCCACTGAGCTTAAAAAACAGTATTTAAAAAATGCACCGCCGTTTGGCCGCGCAGCCTTTAAAAAACAAGGTGATATGGTTACCAATGCGCTCGGTACCCACACGTACCGTATGCAAGGTAAAACCCGTAAGCACGATTTAGCTATCAACAGCGATTTACTGCGCGCGCCAGAGCCATTATTAAAAGCATTAGTGGTGCACGAACTCGCGCATTTTAAAGAAAAAGACCATAACAAAGGCTTTTATAAATTATGCTGCCATATGGAGCCGCAGTACCATCAGCTAGAGCTGGATTTACGGATTTTTTGTGTAGCTATTGCGATGGGTGAGAATCCGTATATTTAGTGCTATATAGATTTTATCTTTTTTCAAAAAAGTACCGTTTAATTAAAAATAAAGTGAGATCAATATGCTTCAATTATTGCAAGAATCAGCTGAAAAATACCCATTAATTATTCAGCCATTATCTAGCTTTTTAGCAATATTCTTTGCTTTCTTAATCGCATTCTATGTTCAGTATAGAATGGATAAAAGGCAGCGTAATAATCATGAGTACGAAAGAGGTGAAAAACTTAGAGCCGTTGAAAGAGAAAAAATTGAGGTTATTTTTAAATCTGTCGAAACTTATATAAATGATTCTCGTAGCTTAATGTCACTTTTAAATTCAAATGTCGATATTAAACACTCTAATGAAAAGACAGATAATGATATAAAAACTATTCTTATCAGAAACGCGATAAGTCTAAACAGTAGTAATAATAACGTTTCAGAGGCAGCAATTATTTCAAAATTAAATTTTAATGAGTTAGCTCAAGTTTCTGACAACTTTATTGAAGCTGACTCTAAATTTTATACCTTTCTTGAAAATCTTGTTCAATTCCAAAAGCAGGAGTGGAAAGCTGAGCTTAGGAAGGAGTTAAACGCGGTTCAAAAATCTGCAATAAATTGGAAGGAAGAAATAAACAAAATGAGTAAAGATAAAAAGTATATAAAATAAACTCAAATAAAAAAGTACGATTTCAAATCGCACTTTTTTATTTGAGTAACTTTTTAACTTACCACTAATAGCTAAAAACTGACAGCTAGCTCGTTGGGTTTCGTTTTACTCAACCCAACCTACTTAAAACGTTAAAGCCCTAATTCGGCCATAAAGTCGTCGTCGCTATCATCTTGCTTTGGCTGTTTCGCTTTTTCTTTATCCGCTTTTTGCTTAGCTTCATTTTCGATAATATCGTCTGGGTCTATCGCTTCTACAATGTCAAAGTCGTGAAGTTTAATAAACTCTGTTTTATCCATCGCTAATTCTAAATAGAAGATATTTTGGTTGCGAGTCGTAAACGTTACGCGACGTGCTTGCGGACGATCCATAGTGGTATCAACCGATATTTGCACTTGTTTATTAATAGCCATCATTTTTGGCTGATTTTGGGTAATAGAGGTATGCAGCTGTTCACGCACTTTTGACGTGAAGTCGCCCACTATTTGGTTCATCAACTCGCCCATCACGTTTGAAACATCATCAGACAAGTGGCTGTGTGCAATTTCGTCTTCTGGCATGCCCATATTACGCATGTAATCGCCATAAATTTCCATCGCCGCTTGCGCCGTAAAGTTGGTAACAACTAAGCCGGTAAAGCCCCCGTCAAATAAAACAAAACAACCTATGTCTGGTCGCATACATGTCCGGGTAATTTTTTGTACCATGGCTGAATAGCTGATCTCGTTGCCGCTGGCTGATGAAAGTACACCCGTTACTGAGTGGCATAATGTTGCTAATATATCGTCGGTACTAATAACCTTACTTTTGCTCATTTAATAATCTCTTTTATACTTATTCTTCATAATTCTAGTCAAGCTACTGAATTTATCACTGACTATCCAGCATAAAATGTTAAAATAGCACTATTATTTTCAAAGAGACTGCCTTCGTGAGTATAAAAGACAGTATTTATGCCTCTGAGCAACAAGTAAAAGACTTTAGTTTTGATCAAAACGTGGTTGAAGTATTTCCCGACATGATCCAACGCTCGGTACCCGGTTACGCCACCATAGTAAGTACCATGGGAAAATTAGCGGGTGAGTATGCTCAGCCTAATTCTAACCTTTACGACTTGGGCTGCTCGTTAGGGGCGGTTACCCTAAGTATGCGCCGTAATATTCAAACTGATAGCTGTCATATTATTGCTGTAGATAACTCACAAGCCATGGTGGAGCGTTGTAAGGTCCATTTACAAGGGTTTAGATCAGACGTTCCTGTAACGGTTACATTAGGTGATATTAACGAGCTTGATATTCAAAATGCCTCAGTAGTAGCGATGAATTTTACTCTGCAGTTTATTCCACCTGCGCAGCGCAAAGCGGTACTTGAAAAAATATACGCTAATTTAAAACCCGGTGGCGTTTTGCTATTAAGTGAAAAAATTAAAGCCGAAAATGAGCAATGTGATAACTTACTGATTGACTTGCACCACGACTTTAAACGTCATAATGGCTACTCTGAGCTGGAAATAAGCCAAAAGCGTACCGCCATTGAAAACGTAATGCGCCCCGATACACTTAGCACACATACACAACGTTTAAGCGACATTGGTTTTAGCCAAACGCAAGTGTGGTATCAATGTTTTAATTTTTGCTCAATGGTAGCAATTAAATAATTTAGAGAGTGACACATGTCTGCATGGTTTAACCAATTTTACGCTGCTATTGCACAAAGTCCACTTAGCCACTGGCTAGAAACCTTGCCTGCGCAATTAAAGCATTGGCAACAAGAGGCCAGCCATGGCGATTTGCCTCAATGGCAAAAAGTACTAAAAAACTTACCTGAGGTATCAACAAACCAAGTTGATATTGTCAGCAAAGTAGCAATAGGCGCGCCTGGCGAAATGACTGAAGGCGAAAAAAAGCAAACCACGCATTTATTAAAACGAATGATGCCTTGGCGTAAAGGCCCATTTAATGTGCACGGTATCGACATTAATACAGAATGGCGCAGTGACTGGAAATGGGATAGACTTCTACCGCATATTGAGCCATTAAAAGGCCGTACTGTATTAGATATTGGTTGTGGCTCGGGATATCACTTATGGCGTATGCGCGGTGAAGGTGCACAGTTTGTGGTGGGTATTGACCCATCTGACTTATTTTTGTGCCAGTTTCAGGCAATTAAACACTTCAACCCTGATGAAAACGTGCATTTATTACCATTAGGTGTAGAAGCCCTGCCAGAGCTTAAAGCATTTGATACGGTATTTTCGATGGGAGTACTTTATCACCGTCGCTCACCTATCGACTTTTTAGCGCAATTAAAGGCACAGCTTCGCCCTGGTGGTGAGCTAGTACTTGAAACTTTAGTTATTGAAGGCGATGAAAACACCGTTTTAGTACCGACCGACCGCTACGCAAAAATGCGTAATGTATGGTTTATTCCAAGCACTGCGGCATTAAAATTGTGGATGGAACGTGTTGGCTTTAAAGATGTGCAAATTAAAGATTGTGCTATTACAACGCTCGACGAGCAGCGTAAAACTGACTGGATGGAAAACGAATCTTTAGTTGACTTTTTAGACCCTACTGACACCAGTAAAACCATTGAAGGCTACCCTGCTCCACTTAGAGCGATACTTACAGCAAAAGCCTAATTTGTAGTATTAATTTTTATTTTCATGTTAAAAAGCGCCATTGGGCGCTTTTTTTGTTTACTAATGCAACAATTAGCGGACAAGTGTCCTTGTCTTTAAAATCAAATATAGATTTCAACTAGCCGCGCTCCTGCAATTGTTGTAAAATACGCGCGTTTCTAAGTAAGCATCAAAACAACTATTTTGAGGAAAACCTGTGAGCGAACAAAAACAGTCTCTAAGCTATAAAGACGCGGGCGTAGATATCGACGCTGGTAATGCACTTGTTGAGCGTATTAAAGGCGTAGTTAAAAAAACTCGTCGTCCTGAAGTGATGGGCGGAATTGGTGGTTTTGGCGCACTTTGCGAAATTCCTGAAGGTTATAAGCAACCTGTACTTGTAGCAGGCACTGACGGTGTTGGCACTAAGTTACGTTTAGCAATTGACCTTAAAAAGCACGATACCGTAGGTATCGACTTAGTTGCGATGTGTGTAAATGATTTAATAGTACAAGGCGCTGAACCCCTGTTTTTTCTAGATTACTATGCAACGGGTAAACTAGATGTAGACACAGCAGCCGACGTAGTAACCGGTATTGGTAAAGGTTGTGAAATTTCAGGTTGTGCCCTAATTGGTGGCGAAACAGCTGAAATGCCAGGTATGTATGATGGTGAAGACTACGACATGGCAGGCTTTTGTACCGGTGTGGTAGAAAAATCAAAAATTATTGATGGCACTAAAGTAGCCGCAGGCGATCAGCTAATTGCCCTTGCTTCTAGCGGTCCTCACTCAAACGGTTTCTCTTTAATTCGCAAAGTTTTAGAAGTCTCTAACGCTGATACTAACCAAGTGATTGATGGCAAAACCTTAGGTGAGCACCTTTTAGAACCAACACGCATTTACGTTAAGCCATTACTTGAGTTGTTTAAGCAAGTAGATGTGCATGCGCTTTCGCATATTACTGGTGGCGGTTTTTGGGAAAATATCCCTCGTGTATTACCTGAATCTGCTAAAGCGGTTGTTAAAGGTGATAGCTGGCAGTGGCCTACTGTATTTAGTTGGTTGCAAGAAAATGGCAATATTACCACTCACGAAATGTACCGCACATTCAACTGTGGCGTAGGTATGGTGTTAGTTGTACCTGCAGATCAACTTGATAACAGCTTAAACATTTTAAAAGATCTTGGCGAAAACGCATGGCACCTTGGTGAAATCCAAGATGCCGTTGCTGGCGAAGAGCAAGTTGAAATTGTAGGTGGTGCTGCGTAATGGCACCCACTCGTCTAGTAGTTTTGATCTCAGGCAGTGGCTCAAATTTACAAGCCATTATAGACGCCTGTGAAAGCGGCGAGATAAACGCCCACATAGCGGCTGTTATTAGTAACAAAGCAGACGCTTATGGGTTAGAGCGTGCAAAAAGTGTAGGCATTGCTACGCAAGTACTGAGTCATAAAGAGTTTGACTCACGCGAAGCTTACGATGCCCAGTTAATGCATATAATTGACTCTTTTGAACCAAATCTAGTTGTATTAGCTGGGTTTATGCGTATTCTAACTCCTAGCTTAGTGCAAAAATATGTTGGAAAAATGTTGAACATTCATCCATCTTTGTTGCCTAAGTACCAGGGGCTGAATACCCACCAAAGAGCAATTGATGCAAAAGACGACGTTCACGGCGTTAGTGTTCACTTTGTTACTGAAGAGTTAGACGGCGGACCCGTTATTCTTCAAGCTAAAGTGCCTGTATTAGCAAACGATACAGCAGACACGCTCGCTAAACGTGTGCATGCGCAAGAGCACATAATTTATCCTTTGGTGATCAAGTGGTTCAGTGAACAACGACTTACGATGGAAGCAGATTATGCAGTTCTTGACGAAAAACAACTTCCTGCACACGGCGCGCACTACCCAAAATAAAAAATTAAGTGCTTGGCTACTATGTGCGGGCACTTTATTACTTCCTACCAGCCTGATTGCAGGCGAGTTAACCCAGTACCAAGCTAGTTATGATATTTTGCGCAAAGGCACTAATCATGGCAAAGCCGAGCGTGAACTAAAAAAACTCGATAATAATAACTACCAAGTCACTTACCACAGCGATATTGAATGGATGATTTTCTCTGACTCACGTCAAGAGTCATCAACCTTTAGCTTTATGAATGATAAAGTAGAGCCTATTGATTACACGATGATCCGCACAGGCACTGGGCCTGACAAAAAGTATGAAATTAACTTTGACCGTCTAACCAAAACTGTTACCAGTAACACCAGCGATTACCCGTTAAAATGCCAATGGCATGATAACTTCCAAGATGGTATTTCTTATCAAGTACAAGTTCGTGAGGGTCTTAAAAAAGGCAAAACCAACTTCTCGTTTCCGTTGGTTGATAAAAAAGGTAATTGCCGTGACTACGACTTTGAAGTGGTAGAAACCGAAATGATTTCTCTGCCTATAGGTAATGTAGAAGCAGTGAAAGTTAAACGCTTATACGATAACGATAAACGCCAAGCTTTAGCCTGGTTTGCCCCAGAAATGGATTATATGCTCGTGCGCATGTGGAAGGGTGAAAAAGGTGTGGAACAGTTTGAAGTGCAGATGAAATCGTTTACCGTGATCAATCCACCGGCTTTACCTGAAGAAGTTAAGAACGAAATAACCCCCTAATAAATTACTTACAAGATGCAATACGAAAAGCCCAAGTGTGGTAACCATAACTTGGGCTTTTCATTTCAATACTTAGATTTGAAACTTTAAGTTGAGTTTCGTTTTACTCTACCAACCTACATTAATTCACCCATTTTAAATAACGCAAACTCTCCTGGCTGCATTTTTTGCCAGCGCTCATCATTAGTTAATGGCCTTGTTGCTATAACCGTTACTACATCGTTTGGTGTGGTTTCTTGTTGAAAGTCGACCACCATGTCAGCATCAATCAATGTAGCTTTACCAAATGGTGCACGGCGCGTTATATAATGTAAGTTATTAGTACAATACGCTAAAACAAATACACCATCGGTCAATAACATATTAAATACGCCCTTTTCACGCAGCGTATGCGAAAGCTTGGCGGCGTATCTAAAAACCGATGCCATATTACTTGGACGCTTTGGGTATTTTTCGCGAATTTTGTCAAGTAACCAACAAAAAGCGAGTTCACTGTCGGTGTTTCCCACAGGGCGATAATACTCTGGTTTTAAATCGTGATAATTTGAAAGCTGCCCATTGTGTGCATAGGTTATTTCGCGCCCCCACAACTCTCGGGTAAACGGATGAGTGTTTTCAAGACACACCCGACCACGATTCCCTTGGCGAATATGACTAATAACCGATACGCTTTTAATTGGGTACGCTTTTACCAGCTTTGCTATTTCTGACTGGTAACTTGGCTCTGGATCTTTAAAGGTTCTGCAGCCTTTACCTTCATAAAAAGTAATACCCCAGCCGTCTTTATGCGGGCCAGTATTTCCACCACGCTCCAACAACCCTGAAAAACTAAAACAAATATCCGTTGGCACATTGGCTGACATGCCAAGTAATTCACACATAAAATAAATAACCCCTTATAAACAACGCAGTAGTAAAAAACAAACAACCCACGATTTCAATTGGTCACACTTTGGGTCGCACTTTGGTTCTGTGGCCGTTATATTTTTTAGTTTCTTACTGCTTTAGTGCGGTTATTGTTAAGCACGATTAATGAATTGGCAAGTATTAACATTACTCTACGATTGGCTCTAGTGTGCTTTTTAAGCTGCTGGCTGTTGATTTATGGCCTGTAAATTCGCCTTTGGTAATTGGCGGTCCCGCGCCTTGGTCTTTGTGGCCGTGGGTTTCTAGGCTTTGGTTTATATCTTTAACCAGGCTTATTAAATCTAGCAGTACTTGCGCTACGTTTACTGAGTTGTTGCCGAGCCACACGGTTTTGCCTTCTACCTTTGCTAGTTCGGTGGCTTTGGCGTGCAGGGTTTTTAGCGTGGTTAGGCTCATGTTTTCGGTGGCTTCAATGTCTACCTGCTTTTTACTGCCTAGCAGTAACCCTTCAAGTGCGACTATTAGTGCTTTTTCACCGACTACTGTTTTTAGGGCGCCCATTACTTCGGTTACTTGGTTGCCGTCTATTTTTAGCACGTCGTGCGTGGCTATGTTGGCGCTGCGCTCGTGGTAATTTTGCTCGCTGCTGCGTGCTGTTGTTTTGTTTGTGTCGCTGGCTTGGGTTATTTCGCCGTCCGTTGTAGTGTGCCAGTGGCCGGCGCGGCCTTGTATTTTGCTGCGGTTACTTTGCTGCAGCGTTACATCTGTTCGTTTGTGCTCGGGCACTAGGCTTTGCCATGGCAGTAAATTGGTGATCACGGCATGGCTGTTTAGGCCGTCTATATATTGTATTAAACAATGCATGCCTGGCGCTGGTTCGTTTAATAATCCGTGGTCGGATGTTTGCCCTGTGCCGAGTGTTACCTGTTGAAATGCGGGCACGGCTAATGGCTCGCCTGTTCGCGGGTTTAATAGCTGTACGTCGGCTGCTTTTAACGGCCTAAATGCGGTGCTAATGGCTGCGCCGCCGCTTGGCAGGTCATATATTTTTTCAATCCGCGCCAATTGCGGCAAGTGTTTACGCTCGCTTAGCTCTGGAAAGTAGCGCTGTATTAGGCGTTTAATGGCTTGTTTGACCATCGTATGTGCATCCTGTCGTTGATTAGGGTTGTTTCGGTTATGTGCCGGCCGTTTATTTGTATGCCTGGTCTTAATTTTGGGATGGCTATTAGCTCGCCGGTGGTTGAGCTTTTGGCTGTTATTGTGTGCTCTGGAAAGTCGTTTATTGCTGCGAGTGGCCAGCGCGAGTCATGCCAGCTGCCGACAAATATTTTACCATCGGGGCGTTGCTGAAATATAAAATCGCTAATGCCCCACACTTTACCTACTTGTCTAAGCGCTTCAATACCTGTGCCGCTGTGATAAAACGCGGGTGCTATTTTATTTAAATATTCGGCGTTTTCAGGCGTTACGAACTCAATACCGAGCTTTGCCAATTCATCGAGCACCGCTTTTATTGTTGCGTGACGAATAGCAAGCGGGGCGGGAAAGCTTAGCGCGCCGAGTAATTCACGGCAGGTTAAATACCAGCGGCCGTTGGCTTGGTGCTTTGACTCTATTACACCAAGGAAATACGGGATCATATTATCAAGTGTGTAACCTAGGTGCAGCTCGATTAACCCGCTTGGCTCTTGCTCTGCGACTACTTCAAATTTTGCGCGACCTGTGCTGGCAATGTCTAGCTGCACGGTTTTGCTAACAATATTGGTTACTGTGTTGCCGCCAATTGTTAGGGTGTTGGATAGGCGGGTGCTCATGGCCCTTCGACCTCGTTGAATTTATTTTGCACATCGTCGTTGCTGGTTGTTGCTTGCGGCTGGGCGCTTTCGGTTGCCTGCTCGTCTAGCTGCTGTTGCTCGCGCTCTGAAACAGACTGCACTTCTACCAGCTTAAATGTGACTTGCCATGCGCGTTTGTCTTCTATTTCGGTTGCGCTTGCGTCGCCATCAAACTTTGCTTTGCGTATTTTATATGCGGCTGCTAGCTCGTTATTTACGGTGTAAATGATACGCGCGCCGTTTTCATCCAGCGCCTTGGCTTTGCTTATTAATAATGCAAGGCTAGCGCTTTCGTTAAATGGGATTTTAGTATTTACAGTTAGTGTGCCCGACTTTACGCCTTGGTCGCTACTTAGTGAAAAGCTGCCAAGGCCTGACATATCGCCACCGGCTAATTTTACGCCTGCGTTTACGCGGGTTTCGAACCCGGGCACGTTCCAGCCGTCGAGTGCTATGCTCATAGTACCTCTTTAATTTTATTTAGCTCAGCTGCTTGGCCTACAAATACGCACATTGCCCAATACATTTGGTCGCTGCCTTTGCGGGTGATTGCATCGGCTAGCTGCTTTGCTGTGCCAGCTGTAATTAATTGCACATCTACCCCGCTACTTTGAGCAGTGAATTGCGCCTGATTTAGTCGCTCGTCGCGGGCTGTTTTTAGCTCTGCTGTTTGGGTTAGTGCATCGTCAATGGTAGTAATTAATTGCTTGCCGCTATCATCGACCGCCGCGAGTTCGTCAGCTATTAGCTGCTCACGAATTGGCAATAGGTTTTGCAGGGTGTTTATTTGCCACTCTATGCTTTGGCCGCCATACGTTTCGAGCTGGGTTTGATCTAATGTACTTTGGCTTTTGGCATACTGGGCGCAGGCGATAAACTCAGGGATTGGGCAGTATTCGTTTATTGATTCCAACTTACTGGCTAGCGCTGCGGGATCGATTGCGCTCACTGATAACAACAAACCGCCATAGCTTGCTGGCTTATCTGTGCGCGAGTCGTCTTTAATGGCAGACGCAAGCAACTGCGCGCCCACTTGCATTGAGCAAGGGGCGGCAGTTTGATGATAACAAAGCGCTAGGTTATGCATTGTCAGGCAGTGGGTAGCGCGCTTTAATTTCGGCCACTTTGTCGCGCCATTTTTGTAGCGACTCTGGCGTGCCTTCGAACTGCGCTTCCATGTATAGCGGGTCTGACTCTTTTGTGTATGCCGCTTGGCGCTTTTCTAGGTTTTGGCTTAGCTCAAACTGCTGCTGATTTAATACAGATTCGATTTGCTCTTGGTCCATGCCTAGCGACTGCATGTATTCGCTGCTTGTATTGCTGTGGCTTGCGCCTTTGTAAATGTACGTAAACATAGTTTTACCTTTTAAATTGTTAGTTATGCCCGCGCTATCGCGCGGGGTTCAAATTTCAATAACCAATTACGCAAAGAAAGCGGGACGAAAACCGAAAGCACTGTCCGTATACGAACGCGCATTGCCCAGATCGAGCGCGCCCAGCCCAGCGCTCGAGCCAAAGTGCCAGTAGCCGCCACGTCGCGGGAATCGAGAGCCATAATTTCGACAGCTGATGTAGCCGCCAACGGTTGTGGTTGATTCAGACTCGATTAACAGACGGCGTAACAGCTCGATTTTGTTGTAGTCGAGTGCTTTTTCGATTGCTGCAAAATGACTATTTGTTAAATAAGGGTTGTCGTTTGCGTCATTACCTACTGGGCCGTTGCGATTTGTAACGCTGTTGCTTAGCTTTGGAGATCCAGCGCTGCCGGTGCCTTCTGTGTTTGCCGTTGGCGAGTCGAAAAACGCCGTGTGCTTGTTCCAGTTTTCTTCAATTACTGCTGGGTTGTTGTCGAGCGTAGTAATGATCTGCCCTTCGTCTAGCATCATTTGGTCTAACCACTCGAACACGTTACCCACTAGGTCTTGAATGCCCCATTCGGTGTGGTCGTGCGACCATGTTACAGGGCCTTTGCCGGTGTCTGTTCTGCCTAGGCCTGATGCATCGCCTGGCAAGCCGTTGTCGCTACGGCGTGCTGTTTCTAATTTGTTTTCGTGGCTGCGGCCGTAGTTTGTATTGCCGCGCGGCACTGTGCCATTTGCATAAGACCACAGCGCTATTGCTGCCCATTCGTGAATGCTCATCATGTGCCAGCCAGCGCCTTTGTTATTGCATAGTGCTTTTGCCTGGTCGTAATTAACCGATGTGCGAGGCTGCACACCACCGATAACACTGCAGCCGCCATTTGCTCCGGCTGATGCTAGGTATTTACCAATGTACACTTCGCCCAACTGAACACCGTTGCGCATAAACATGGTTGGAATGCCTGTGCCTAGGTTTAAGTCTATGCTGTATTTTTCTTGGATTGCAGCGGCTAACTCTTCATATGTGAACGGGGCAATTGGCACCATCACATTTGGGTTGCCCTGTTCGTCGATGATCACTTTATTGCGGCCACCTGATGCGTGTTCGATTGCCTTGCGGTAACCGTCTGATGCAACGACTGCCATTTCGTTTGCCTTGGCCTTTACGAACTGGTCTAGCTGCGTTGTTTTGCTGTCGATTTCTGCTGCTTTGCCTTCGATTGCTGTTGTTAGCTGGTCGGCTGCGGTTACTAGCTGGTTTATTTGCGTTACGCTCATGATAGTTCCTTGCTGAAATTGCTGAAGTTTTTATTTAAAAAGTAATTGCGCACAGTGCGGCGCATGTTGTTTATTTGTGCCGTTGCATTGCTGGTTGCTAACAGTGTTAGCGCGTCAATTTGCGGGCTGTAGTCGAACATCCACGATTGCGCTGGAATGGTAATGCGCGCTAGGGCTGCGGCTGCCGCAAACTTTAAAACAAACGAGCGGTTGTGCACGTTGTTTACACCTTGACGCTTGCGCTGCAGTGGTAAGTAATCTACTGCTAGCAGCGTGCCGTTGCGCGTAACTAGGCCTATCCAGTTGTAGTCAAAGTCGCCTATATCTTGCTCTAACACTACTGCCCACGCGACTGTGTTTGCATCTACATACCCTGACGTATCTATGTTGCGACGATAAACTATTTGTGCGCCGCCCGGCATTTTTTCGTTTGGGTTGCGGGTTGCTTGCTCGTTTAGCCCGGGTATATTTGCAAATACTAGCTCTGTTACTTCAAGCCCTTTGTTTTGCAGCGTTGCTGTTGTTATGTATGCCTTGCCAGCATTGGTCATTATGCCGGTTATTGCCTGATTCATAGTTGCTCCTTGGCGGTGCTTATGCCGCCGTCTTTGCTTAAAAACCCATAATGCTGGTGCGCGGTAATGTTGTGCTGCACATCAATGCTTGTTGCTTGGTGGCGCGTGTTGCTTGTTAGTGCGTCTAGCCCTAAAAAGCTATGAACTACGCCGTGATCAATGCCGGTTATTGCGTTTATTTTTGTTGCTGAGTTAACGTAGTTGTTATCCCATTGCACATGCGTTAGGCCGAGGTTTAGCGATACTGCTGCCAAGTTATGCACCGTTAGTTCGTATCGGCGGCATGTTCGGCCGTACAGTTGTATTAGCTCTGGCAACAGTTCGTATGCGCTTGCTAGCGTTGAGTCGGTCATGTCTATTGCAATAATATCCCAGTCGCGCCCCTCTATTCGCTCGCGCACATTTATGACCTGGAGATCCAGCCGGTTAAAAATATCTTTTATGGTTGCTATTTCTCCGGCGTCAATTGTATTGACCAGGGCGTGCTGTACGCGCTTGCGGTAGAGATCCAGCGGCTCACTATTTAACCGCTGCGTTAACCGCTCCCACGCTAGCAGGCCGAGAATTGGCTCTTCGTTTTGCAGCTCGTCTTTTTGCTGTACAGCCCACATAACGTAATTGCGCGACTTGCTCCAATACCCTGTAGCGGCTTTTACAAGCTTTTCGGCGTAGCCTTTATTTAGCCATGTTGCTATTTGATTAGCCATTTTAGCCCTTGGTTACTGTGAGTGATGAAAGCACGGGTAGCCAGTTAGCGGCGGTTATGTCGTCAATGTCGAACTTGATTGATTGCAGTTCACTAAATTGCGCGTGGCACTCTGCAACCAGCTGGCTAACACTGAACACGCATTGATGCGCTACGCGGGTGGGTGCGTATGCTGCATTTTGCCTGAACGCTGCTTGTATAAATGTTGTTAACTCGCTTTGTATGTCTTCGCTTTGCGAGTGTAGCTTGTATGTTGCTGTTACATTAAACCCAGTGGTTGCCATTGCATACGCTATGAAGTCGTCGCCTAAGCCGTGATGCCCTGCAGCTCTTATGTGCTGATTAATTGCCCCCAACAAAGCGGTGGGCACTGCGCCTATGTCTAGGTATATATAGGCGTTTGCTGTGCCTGGGCCGCGCGGCGCTCCGGTTTGAATGTAGATGTTATCTATTGGCACGCCAAAGCTTGCAATTATTTGTTTGTATACTGCGTTAATGTGCCAGCGAGCGGCCGTGCCGAACACGTTGCGTATGCGTTGGCGGTAATGCTCGGTGCTTTCGGTGTTTGCCCCGGGCTTTATTAGCCAGTCTTGGTTGTTAGTTACTGTTATGCCTTCTTGTTGATCAATAAAGTAGCGGTATGCGTTTGCTGGCAAGTTATATGCTGCGCCCTCTTCTTGTGCTTGCGCCAATGCGTATGCCGTGCTTTGACCTGCTGCAAAATGTACATCTTGCATTAGCGTTAATTTATATACTTGTTCGCCTAGCACGTCGGTAGCAATTTGCGCACCGGCGATAATAGAGTTTTCTCCGGCGGTGTCTTGGCGCGTGAACGTGAGTATGCCTTGCGCTTTTACGCCCGCTTGAATAAATACATTGCGCGCGGGGCCGTGCTTTTCTATTAGTGCGTCGCGGTTGGCGGTCATTATAAATAGGTTGGGCATAAGCTGCTGCGCAACCCAGTTTAATAGCTGCACTAACGGCTTGGTTATTAGCGCTTCAACGGTTCGCCAAAACGGGCTGAACGGTGAGTTATTAGCAACTTGTATGTTTTGCTCTTTTAGCTGGGCCTGCCATTGCTCCGCTGCTGCTTGCTCGTCCATTGGCAAGCCTGCGTTTTGCATCATTGTTTTAAAGTTCATTGCTGCTCCCGTACTGTCGTGTTTGCGCGTTAATGCTTAGCGTGCCATCGTCGTTGCGGTGCACTTTTATTGTGCCCGGCTTTATGCGATTGTCTTGCTCGGTTAGTAGTTCTAGCTCGGTTAATATGGGCGCTATGCCGTTTTTGTTGCGCAGGCCAACAAGCTTGGTTAGTAAGCCGCTTTCTAAAATGCGGTGCTTTATGTCTTGGCCTATTACGTCGGCTTTTTTAAGCGTGCTAGGGCTTAACGAGTCGTTGAGTGCAAAATCGCCGTCTTGTATCTCTAGGTCTATGTGTAGCGCTATATCAAATTCCATTAACCTGCCAGCTCCATCATTTGTTCAAAGCTTTGCGCTAAGTTGTCTGATTTAAAGTTTACGTTTTCAATGCTTATATGCTTGCTGCTATCGCTGCTATTGCTGTTGTTATTTGTGTTGCTGTTGTTGTTGGTTAGGCTTTGCAAGTAAGCCGACTTTTGTGCTTTTGGCTTATATGCAGTGGCCTGTTGCTCTGCGCTAATTTGCTGTGCTTTTTCTGCGCTGTTGCTGGCTGTGTTAGTAATTACCTGATCTGTTTTTACGATTGGCAATGCTGGCTCTGGCGCCGCACCTTGATTAACGCTTACCAGCTGCGGTTGCTTGGGGGTATAAACAGGCGAATTTGCCGCGTTAGTAATATTGCTAACTGTGGTTGTTACCACTGGTGTTGTGTTGTTTTGAACGGCGTTAATTGCGCTGCTCGTTACTGCGTTGTTTTGCGTGTTAGAAAACGCGCTGTTTATTAACGCTTGGCTGCGTGCTTGCGCCTGTAAATTTAACGGTGCTGTGGTGTCGGTTGGCACTGCGGGTAAACGCTGGTTAGTGAATTTAAATGCGTCGTTTGTCGCTTCACGCTCTGTCATTACTTTTGGCTGCGCTGAATAAACAGGGTCGTTTGCTGCTGCCTGCTCTGCCAATGCTTTTGCGCGCATTTCTTTAGTTTCAGTAATTGTTGTTACTTTAGTTGCGGCATAATTTACAGTGCTATTTGGTGCTATGTATTGCGAGCTTGCTTGCGTTGCTGGCGTGTTTGCTTTGTTTATTACTGCTTGGCCGTAGTCGCGGCTGTAAGCTTGGTCGGCACTTTGCATAACCATAGTTTGCGGCTGAACGGCTTGGGTTACCTGCTCAACTTTGTTTGATACTTTTGCTGGCTCGTCGTCTGAGAAAAACGAGATAACCGAGTTTAATACGCCGTTGTCGGCAATGGCTGAAATAAAGCTACTTACGCCGTCAAATATTCCACTGATGCCGCTGGCTATGCCGCCGAAAAAGTCGCCCAAAAAGCCGAACGTTTCGGTTAAATAATTTATTAGCGATTCAATTATGTCGACTGCGCTTTGCCAAATACCGGTGAAAAACCCTGATACAGAACTCCCTATGCCTGAGAAAAATCCGGTGATGGCGCCGCCAAAGCTGGACAGTAAATTAAACACATACGAAAACGCTGAGCCTATGGCGTTAACCATACCCATAACCACGCTGCCAATGGCTGAAAATGCGGGTGCAAAAAAATCGACTACGCCTGCGGCTATTGTTTTTATTAGCCGCCATATTAGCTGCAGCGGCAATGTGATTAGGTCGAACGCAACCTTTAGCGACTTAAAGATCATTGAGCTTTGCGCCCACTCGTTAAATGCGGCGGTTATGTCGTCAAAGTAATAGATAAGTGCGGCAACAGCGGCGATTAATGCAACGGCCGCTATAACAACCCATGTTAACGGGTTTGCCCAAAGGGCGGCGTTAAATAGCCATGTAGCCGCTTGGCCTGCAAGCATAACCGTTTTAAATGTACCCATGGCAATAGCGGCGGCGCCCATGGTCGCTATAAGCGACAGGAACCCAGCAACACGCAGTGCAATTAATGCGCCCTGCCATAGCTTAGTTACTACTAACTGTGCATTAGTTAGCGTTATGCCTATACCTGTAGCAAAGTTGTATAACCCCATGGCAAAGGTAGCGAGCCCAAAGGCGGTCATAAGTGCGACTACGCCCACCACCGCGACTGATATTACGCTTGATAAAAATGGGAATTCTTCGGTTAGCGAAACGATGCCTGCAAACATTGACGCAAGCACTTCTACAAAAGGCTCTACCACGGGCAGCAAGCGGTTACCCATTGCGGTGGCTGCGGCATTGAATGAGCCGCCTAGTCTATCCCACGGGCTGGCAATGATGTTTGCCATTTCTGCCGCTTTGGAGTTGTCTTGCACGTTTTCGAAAACGTTTATGCCGTCTTTTAATTTATCGACTTTGGTGCTGAGCACGTCGACTGCTTTTGCGCCTTGCTTGCCAAATATTTGTGTTAGCACATCGCCACGCGCTACAGAACCGAGTGATGATAACCGCTCATTAATACGCCCTAGCACTACGTCTATTGCAAGCATGTCGCCGTTGTCGTCGGTTAATTGAATGCCTAGCGACTCTTGTGCTTTGCCAATACCCTGTAATAGTGATGCGGCTTGCGTGCCTGCAACCGAACCCGACTTAGCAACTAGCTGTAACTCGCCCACTAGGGCAAATTGTTGTGCTGAGCTTAGGCCAATATTTGTTGCCGTTGCGCCTAGGTTTGAAAACGCCGCTTGCATTTCTGCACCGGTGGTTTTGTAAAGCTGTACGGCGGTGGCGGTTTGGCCTGCTATTTGGTTTACCCAATTAGACTTGCCCATTTTGTTGGCTGTTTTTTCGAAGATGCCATACATGGTGCCCATGTAGCTGGTAATGGTGGCTGCATCGGCTTTTGTGGCTGTAGCCAGTATGTTTGATGTTTTAGTAAATTCTGATAGCTCATCGCCCGTTAGTCCGGCAATGGCTGATTGAATATCGTAGGCACTGCGTACAAATTCGGCAGAGTTGCCGCCAAATTGAAAGCCAAATTCGTAGGATGTTTTGGTTAGCTTTTGCAGTGCGTCGTCGGCAACGCCCAAAGATTGCACTTCGCCTAATGCTGCAACGTGATCAATTGCGGGAGCGAGTGAACGCGCCAGTGCATAACCACCGCCCACAGCCGTGGCTGCGCCGCGCATCATTTGATCTTGCGCGGCGGCTGTTTGCTGGCTCAGCTGATTAATTTTAGCCATGACTTTATTAACCGGCCCCGTCACTTTGTCGATGATGCCGATTGAATAAGTTAGCTTGTCTAATTTGCTGAGCGTGGCCATTGATTTACTCGCTAAGTGCTTGGCATATGCCGTTGTTTACAGCAACTACAAAGTTTTCTTGCTGCTGCGTTTCGAGATATAGCGCTTGCGCTAGGCTCTCTTGTGTTACTGGCATATCGCTAAAATACTTAGCGTGGTATGCCAGTAGCTGTTCTAACCGAGACTTGCCTATTTGCTTGGCTCGGTCTTCGATTTTTTTACCGTAAAGTTAAACTCTGGCTGGTATTCTTCAACAATGGCACCTACTAAAAATAGCGCGGCACCGGGCTGTTGCACTAGGTCTTTGAGCTTTTTAGCGTCTTCTTGCACTACGGTGTTTAATACAAAGTTAGTGGCTGGCTGCACTTTGTTGTTTGGCTGCGTAGCGTTAATGTATTTGTTGTAATCGCTTGCGTTTACGTTGAATGTAATTTCGCCTACTGGGGTTTCTAATGTGATTTTTTTCTCGAACGCCATGATTATTTACTCTCTTTTGGTTTTTTAATGTCTGCTTGCTCTAGCAGTGTGTAGCTAAAATAAGGGCCGTACTTGGCTGCTGACTGATCACACAAAGCAATAAGCTCGTTAAAGTCGCTTGGATTAGCTAGCACTTGGCAACCAGCTGACCATTTATCAACTTGGGTTGATGTGGTTTTGCTGTTTGCGCGGTGACAGTTAATGCCAAAGTAACCTTGCTGTAGCTCGGCTTGGGGTGTGACGTCCGTGTCTAACTCGGTGTTTTTGTCGTTGTCGCGTAGGACAACAACAGGTTTATGCTGCACGAGGGCGCGGTATTTGCCCTGGTGATAACCCAACTTCCATACGCTTTTATGCTGCCCTGCAATAAGTACTGCAGTGCCGTCTATGTTCATTGGGTTGGTTCGCCAGTACGTTCCTGCGTCTGTTGTAGCTTTGTACTGCTTTAATTGCCATTCGCCGCCTTGCTGATACAGCACACAAATAACATCGTTAAAGGTATTGGCGCGCGTGTTGTGGTGGCGAATACCTATAATGTTTAGGTTTAATTCTCCCTCGAACACGCGGTAGCCGCAGGCCTTTAGAGTGCTAAGCAGTGTTGCGGCAGTTAGTTTGCGAATGGCTTTGGTCATTACAAGTCTCTCACTTCGTCAGATGTTAGGTACGGTACGCCGTTGATTTTTACAAAGTCGGGGCTGGTAACCGGACACTTAATTGATGTTGTGTCTTCTTCGCCGCCGTCGGCTTTGATGTTTAGGATTTCGTCTAGCTGCGGCAAACAGCCAAACGCTTCTACGTTCTTTTTGCCTGCGGCTACTTCGGCGTTAAAGGCTACGTCGAACGGCTCTATGCCTTTCCAGCTGCCTGCTTTTTCCGCTTGCGCTTGGACAATTAGCCAGTTTTCGTGGTCGAGCTTTAGGGTTACTTCGGCTTCTACATCGCCGTCAATAAAGCCTTTTGGCACGCCACGCACTTTTTTAACTGTGCGGCCGTCGGTGATTTTTACGGTTGCTTCAATGACATGAACCATTGAGTTACCAATGAATATGTCGAAGTCCTTGCCGCCTAATACTTTTTGCATGTTCGCGCTCCTATTCTGCGTTATCTAACATGATGCCAACAATGATGGTGTTGGGTGAGTTGATTGGCTTAACCTTGAGTACTACTTGCAATGTGGTTGCGTTCATAAACGTTAGGTTGATGCTGTCGTCTTTTGGCGTGTCGATTAAGCCCGGGAACTTGTCGGCACCAATGTTAATTGAGCGCGCCATTTCGCGTAGCGGTTTGCCCATAATGCGCTTACCAAACTCAATACCGCTGGTGCTGTTGTTTAGGCGGCGGTTTTTAATGTTTTGAATGGCAATAATGCGCACGTCTCGTGCGGCTTTATCGACAATGCGGCCTGTTTCGATTTGCTGAAAGTCGCCACCTTCGGCATCTAGCATGTTTACGTCGCCAAAATATGTGCCGTCAAAGTCTGGGTAAAACTGAGTGCAACTAAAGCGCAGTGCGTCTAGTGCGGCGGTGGTTGAGTTGGTTAGCGGTTTGCCTGCGGCATCTACCGGATGCGGCATGAGTGACATTGCACCCGTTAGCACTCGCATTGGGCTATCGGCAATAGTGACTGCACTTTTACATAAGCGGCCTGTTACTGCGCCTAGTTCGTCGCCAAATAGCAATGGCACTACGCCTACACGATCAGCGACTACGCCATCGGTAATGGGCTGTAAAGCGGTGACTAGATCAGACCAGTTTTGTAGCTCGGTTAGCCCTGGCGCTGCAACTAAAAAGCGCACGCGGCGCGCAAGGCTTGATAGTATTTCAAGCGCTTTAGCTTGATAGCTTTCCACTTCGGCTTTGCCGGTGACTGGCGTACAAATAACAATGATTTCTGGACTTACGTCTTGATCCATTGCTTCGTCAATAAGCGTCATTACGTCGGCGTCAATTGCGTGCGCTATTGCATAACCACTTACTAGGTCGTCGCCGTTGCGCTGCCATGCTTTAACTTGGGTTTTTAATGGTGATTCGGCTGCGCCAAATAACTCATCAAAATCGCTTTGTGCATTAATGGATAGAATTTTTCCGTTGTTTTCGGCCGCTTGGCCGATGAACAATACGGTGCGTTCTACCTGTTTTGTAGCGCCACTGCCTGTTTGAATGGCGGCAACGGATACTTTACCTTGTGCCATGGTCGTTCCTTTTTTTGCTTGCGCTACGCCACTTGCATAGCTTTGTTTAAAATAAAATTCATTTGCTCTTTTTGCTCGGCCGCTGTTTGCCCTAAAAATGAGCGGGCCGGTAAATTAATTTTCCATGTGCTCTTGCCTGAGCTGCCCTTTAGTTCGCGCAGTAAAAACCCTGCTTGGTTAATGCTTAAATTGTTTGTTATCCATTTAATACTGGGCCGCTTACTGCTCTTACCTTTGCCGCGCGGTATTTTGTAACCCTCGGCTATTAATGCGCGGGCCAAGTTGCGCGTGGCTGGGCCTTCTTTATTTTGTGCGGCACTGCTTTTGGGCTTGCCTGCATCTAGGCTTATGCCCTCTTGGTGGGCGCGGGCTATTTTTCCGCTGTTGCCACCTTGGAAAAAAACGCCTGCGCTATTTGCGCCGTAGCGCACTTTCATGTTGCGCTTTAGCTTGGTTAGCATTTTCTTTTTTTTGCCGTTGGCACGTGCTTGCCATGTTTTGCCCGTTAAATCACTTTGCCTGGTGATCCGCTCTTTACTGCTTCTGTTTGCTGCGCGTATTGCGCTGCGCAATATGTTGCGGCGCTTTTGTGGCTTGAGCTGTAAAAACGCGAGCTGCTCTTTGCTGCGCCCTTCGTCAAACTTGACGTTAAGCACTTACTTCGCCATGCAGTGTGAATGCTTCAGCTATCCATAGGCTTTGCTCGCCAAAGTCGTAACGCTTGCCGTTTAATTCAAACGGGCCGTTTGGTGTTTGTACTAGCTCTATGTCTTCACAAAGCTGGTGTATTGTTAGTTCTACTTCGTTGCTGTTGTCGTCGTTTACGTCGGCACTAAATTCAATGTCGCTGCTGTCGTATTTGCCGCCGTTGTTTTGCAACCAAAACGATGCAAAGGCACAAATAAGTGCTGCGGGCGCTGCGCATGGGTTTATGCTGATCACCCCTGAGTAATAAAACCTTGCTGCCAATAGGCCATTGCCGTTAATGGTTTTGCTGCTTGGCTCTATGCGGCCGCCTTCTATCCAGCTGTCGAACTGGGTGCTTAGCGCTAGGTTGCGGCCTTGATATTCTGCAGTTGCTAAATGCTGCTTAAGTTTTGCTATTTTGCTTTGGCTCATAGTAGCTCTACCGTTATGTTAGGGCTTAAGCCTTGCAGTTGGCGCATGGCGTTTATGCTTTGGCCTTTCCAATATTCATAATTATCAATGGCCGTTTGGCTTTGTGCTGTGGCGCTGTCGCGGTGCGTACTGCCTAGCTTTGATACCAGTAAATTAGCTTTGGCTTTACTGTATACTGCATCGCTATAAAAAATTATTTGCTGTGCGTTTAATAGCTCGCCATTGGTAAGCACTGCGCTGGCTAGTTCTTGGTTAATTTCGGCCTGTGCGCGTGTAAGTTTTTCGACTAGCAAATCACTTTTGTTGGCGTACTCTTGGGCAACTGCGTAGTGCTCAATAAAGTGTGCGGTGCTGAGCGCTGGGTAATAGCCATTGCCTGGCACATCAACATTGATGCTTTGTAAATCTGCTTGTGGCATACCGCTTAAGTTCATATTGCACCTGTAAAATACACTCATTAAATTGGGTGCGGGCGCCACTTAGTCACGCGCGTTAAGCAAGTAATGCTAACGTTGTGCTAAGTTGCCCGCTGGCGTTGGAGCTAGTTAGCGGTTTGCTGTTCTGGCTCCGCTGGTTTAATTATTTTTTGCAATTCTTTTATCAGGGTTTTAACGCCTGCTTTGTCGTTAATGCTTTGGGCCATTTCGGCAAAGTAAAGCGCGTTACCTAGGTTAAGCTGTGCTTTGTTAACTTTTGCGGCTATGGCGTAAAGCTTTCCGCCGACGACTTCTAGCCCTGCCCAGTCTTGGTTTTTAACTGCATTAATTAAGCGGTGCAGAATAAAGCCAATGTCGTGCAGCTCTTGCTGTTTTGATTGTGCTAGGTAGTAATTTGCATCGTCGTAGAGTTGGTCGATAACGAACGCTGCCCAGTGCTTGGTGTTAAACACGGTTGGCAGTGGTTGCTTTTGCTCGATCATTAATGGCAATAAGTCCATTACTGCATCCCAGCGTTTTAAATCAACTAGCCAAATAAACACCCATGCCAGCACTTTGTTGTGGTGGTTTTGGCCGCTTAGGCGGTATTGGTTTATGTATGCTAGGTAGTCTTGGCGCTCTAGCGCTTCTGATTTGTAGCTGGCTTTATCTGCAATATCGGTAAATGTTTTTAGTTGAGCCAGGTCGGATTCTATAGCTGCTACATAAAGCTGGTACTCGGTTTGCTTGTTTACGGTTGCTGGCGCGTTGGCTTGAGTGGCGTTAGCCGCTGCCGTTGGCGCTTTATTTTCAGTGCTAGTTGGTACACTGCTTACTGCTTTGGCTAATGATTTTTTGACTAAGCTCATTTAAAAACACTCTTATTTGGTTAAAAAAAGCCGCCCTGAAACTCGGGATAAAAGGGCGGCTAATTGCTGCGCTAATAAATTAGGCGGTTATACCCAGGCGTCGCCTGCTGAGTTTGGCAACTTGATGTTTGCTGACTCGAAGTACATTGCTTTTTCAAGGTCTTCGACGTAGTAGCAATCGTTGCGCGATAGGTAGTCTTCAACGCGTTTCTTTTTGGCGTTGTCTTCTACGTGGGTGCGGGTTGAGCCTGCTTGTACGTAGTGACTTAGGTTTTCAAAGCTGGTAATTAAAATGCCGCGCTCTGGAAAGAACGGAATTTTATAGCTAGCTAGGCCGCCGTAAGTGTCGATAACTTGCTGCAATTCGATTTTAGTTTTTTCGCTTGGCGTGTGTGCTTGTTTGGCGTATAGCTTGTTTTTATCTTGCGCTAATAGCTCGTCCCCAATAATGGCCACCATGTTTACACGCTTGTGAACGGGGATGCCTTGCAGTGCATCGTGCACGGCTTGGTCTAGGTTTTCGTAGTCGCCACCGGCACCAATGCGAATTTCATCAACGGTTGCACCTTCGGTAATTACACGCTCGGGTGCGTCGCGGCGTAGCAGCTGTAACCAACCGATGTTTACGTCTTGTAGCATGGTGTTGGTTGCAATGTCGGTAGTGTTGGCAGCTGATGTACCATTAAAGCCAATTTTAATAATGTCGAGTGCAATTGCTTGGCGCACATGGTTGCGGTAACGCTGATGAAAGTCGGGGAACTTTGACCACTGATCCATTTTTGCCCACGATAAGTGAATGTCACATTCGACTGGGTAACAGCGGTATTCGCGATTGGCAAGGCCTGCTACGTCGCGTGTTTGGCGCTCTTTGGTGTCGTCGGTTTCTACACCGGCGCGACCTGTTACGCCGCCGTCTACGCTCATAATTACCGATTGGCCTACGATGTCGTCTACTAGTGCGGTGTTGATTAATTGTAGAAATTCTACTGAGTCGTACGTTGCGTCGTATAGGCGCTGCTCAGTTGTTGGCTCTACGTTAAATTGCTCGCTCATTGATGCTACGCCGTAGTTGCTGGCCATGCCTGCTAGTACTGCGGTAAAGAGTTGTTTTGTTCTGGTTCTCATTTTCGTTCCTGCGTTTTGCTAAGTTAATTTAGGGTGCGGCAATTACAAGCAGTTGCTGTATTTGCCTTCGTCGCCTTCGTGTTCTTCGTCGGCGTTGGTTGTGTCACCCGCAGGTGTTTTTAATGCCTTGGCAAACTTGTCGTTAAGTTCGTCCAATGCGGTTTTTGTGCTTGATAGCTCTTCTTTAAGCTTTGTAAGCGCCGCTGGCTCTTCGGCTGGCTGGGCGGTTTCTTGTTCGTCGTCAACTTTTGTTGTTGAAAACGAATCGAGCTTTGCTGTTAGTCCGTCTAGCTTTTGGCTAAACTGCTCAAGTGGTGTGCCGAGTGCGTCTTTTAACGCGGTGGCTAATTCTTCTGGTTTCATGTCGGGTTCTTCCTTTGCGAATAGTCGTTTAAAAAAGGGTTTTTTAGGTGTGTCGATAGGCTCACATGACCCTAAGTCAACGGTTAATAAAGAGACTTCCGTGTCGTCTGCTTTGCTCTTACTACTGAAATGAATGCGGTCTGTGTAGCAGCTTGCTGGATAGTCGGTTACAGCAAGGCCGGTTAGGTAGGTTTTGCCAGTGCCCATGAAGTCGCGGTTAATTTCGATACTAAAGTAAACCGCTTGGTCGGCTTTGTTTAATGCTACAAACCCTTGATTGGGTGCGAGTACGGCGTATAGGCACGTTATGCCATCTTCGTTTTCGTATGCTTCTACGCTTACTACGTCGCCGAGCATACCGGGTATATCTACGTTGTGTAGGTTTTTAGCGGCCCAGCCTGACCAGTTGAATTCGTGATCTAGGTTTATGCGTGCGCCATATTTGCGGGGGTTGTAGGTTTCTACAATGTCGGCTACGTCTTGTTCGGTTATTTCTCGGCCGTCGACGGTCATGCCAACGGCGGCAATTGATAATGGTTTTGTACGTAGTTGACCTGGCATATAACAAACCTTTTAAATGTTTTTTAATTAAGCTTTATGCTTTAAAGTAACTGCAGTTTGCACCCTCCTTTTTTACCTTTCCAACGGTTTAACTTTTTGAAATTCCTATATTTAGCTTTTAGGAATGGGCAGGTTTTTAACAGACAGATTACGCGCTTTATTACTAATACACTGCCGCCATGGATTAATTAATGTGGCGCGCTATGAAGGCTAATTACGGACCAGAGATACGCAAAAAAGCACAGGATTTGTATGTTGTTGAGGGCTATACCTATGAAGAAATAGCCGACTTAGCAGGCATGCCCAGTGCGCGCAGTATTAGGCGTTGGTCTGAAGCTGAGAACTGGGCTGACATGTGCCCAACGTATAATGCCGAAATGGCGTTTAGTCGCCGCATTAATTTGTTAGCCGATAAAGACAATAAAACCGATGCTGAATATAAAGAGCTAGACTTTTGCACGCGCCAGCTGTGCGCGCTTAATAAAAGCAAGCTGGCGCCTGCTCCTAAACAACGCGCTAACAATGACGATGCGGCCGCTGGCAATAGTGGCAGCGGCAAAAAGTCGAAGAAGAAAAAGAAAAATGATTGCTCTGGCATTACGCTTGATATGCTCAACGAGCTTAAAGATAAACTGCTTTACCCTCACCAAAAACATTGGTTTGAAAACCAAGATCACCGCACCCGCTTTATTTTAAAGCCCCGCCAAATTGGGGCTACTTTTTACTTTGCGTTTGAAGCCTTTGTTGATGCAATTATTAATGGCCGCAATAAAATATTTATATCGGCGAGCCGCGACCAGGCGGAAGTATTTAAGGCCAATATTGTGGCGCTGGTGCGTGAGCATTTTAATGTTGAGCTAACCGGTTCACCAATGGTGCTTAATTTAGCCGGTGGTAAAACGGTTAAGCTTATTTTTAAAAGTACTAATGCGCGTACTGCTCAGTCGGAAAGCGGCGATTTATATATAGATGAAGTTTTTTGGATTCCTAAATATAAGAGCTTACGGGGCTTGGCGCAGGCTATGGCAACGCATAAGCATTTGCGTATTACGTATTTTAGTACGCCGAGTGTTACTAGCCATGAAGCATACGACCACTGGAACGGTAAATGGTACCGCAAAACTAAGGCGTGTAACGATCCTGAATTTGCGATTGATGTTAGCCATAAAAGCTTAAAAAATGGCAGGCTTTGCGATGATGGCATTTGGCGCCAAATGCTGACTGTGCATGATGTGGTTAACTCAGGCTTTGACCGCATTGATATTGGCGTACTTGAAAACGAATACAGCACGGATGAGTTTAATAACTTGTTTATGTGTAAGTTTATTGATGATGCGCACAGTGCGTTTAATCTTAAACAGCTTATGGCGTGTGTTGGCGACTCTACCAAGTGGGATGATTTTGACTTGGATGCCGAGCGCCCATTCGCATTAAAGCCGGTGGTTATTGGCTTTGACCCTGCCCGTTTTGGCGACAAAGCAAGCGTTGCTGTGTTAAGTGCACCTATGAAGCCTGGCGAAAAGTTCCGCTTACTTGAAGCGGTTGATTTAAGCGGCAATGACTTTGAAGCCATGGCCAGCGAGATAAAACTACTCACCGAAAAATACAACGTGCAACACATTGGTGTTGATACCACGGGCATTGGTTATGGTGTGTGGGAGATGATCACTAAATTTTACCCGAACGCTGAGCCTATACATTACAACCCCATTATTAAAAACCAGCTGGTTATTAAGGCGATTAACGTAATTAAAAACCGACGCCTTGAGTTTGATCAGGACGCGGTAAATATTGCCAGTTCGTTTATTAATATTCGCCGTAAAGTGGTTGGCGACCAAATTACCTATGCTACTAACCGCACCGCTACAACTGGTCATGCCGATATTGCGTGGGCGATTATGCATGCCATGAAATTTGAACCATTGGACGGTAATGCCCACAGCCGCCAAACATCTGTAGGAATTGCAGCTTAATGAAACCACGATTAAAAGTAAGCAACGGCCATGCGCCTAATTATAACCAACGAACTGCGGTAACTGATGCGTTTAGTTTTGGCGACCCTGAGCCGTGTTTAGATAACCGGCTAACCGATTACGTTGGTGTGTTTAGTGATAGCAACGGCGTTTATGCGCCGCCCATTAGCCTGCAGGGCTTAATTAAACTGCTGCGCGTTAATGCCCAGCACGGGCCCATTTTGTATTTTAAGCGCAACATGATTTTAAAATGGTATAAGCCGAACCCGCTTTTAAGCCATCAAGCATTAAGTAAATTTGGCTTTGATTTGTTGTGGAGCGGTAATGCCTATTTGCAGATTATTAAAAACTCATTTGGGCAGGTTATTAAGCTGCGCCATTTGCCTGCACTGACTATGCGTTATACCGATACGCGCGGCGTATATGCACAAATAAGTAATCGCAGCTATGAGCCTATTTACTTTAATGCCGGTGAAGTTATTCACGTAAAAGAGTACGACCCCGCCCAAGGTATTTACGGTATACCGCAATATTACGGGGGCATTCAATCAGCCTTACTCAATGAAGATGCCACTTTATTTAGGCGCCGCTATTACAAGAACGGTGCGCACATGGGTTTTATATTCTCAATGGCCGACCCGAACTTAAGCGATGCCGATGAAACAGCACTAAAGAATGCCATACGCGATAGCAAAGGCGTGGGTAATTTTAGAAGTTTGTTTTTTAATTTCCGCAGTAATAAGGCCGATGCTGAAAAGTCGATAAAGATAACGCCCGTTGGCGACATATCAACTAAAGACGAATTTGAACGCATTAAAAAAATTACGCTTAACGACATGCTAAGTATGCACCGCGCGCAAGAAGCGCTAAGCGGCCAGTCGTCTGGTGATAGTGCTGGCTTTGGTGATTTAGATAAAATTACCCGCGCCTATTACAACAATGAAGTGGTGCCACTGCAGCAAGATGTATTAGGTATAAATAATTATTTACCTGCCGCGCAGCATATTGAATTTAAAGAGCCTGAATATTCAGACCTTAATCCAACACCCAAGGAAGACGCATGAGCTGGATAGATATAGTTGAATTTATTAAACAGTGGGGGCAGTTGCTTATGTTGAGCTTTTTAGCGGCGGCTATACAGATGTATTTAAACCGCAAGGTGTTTACGTTTTTTCATTATTTTATGAGTGTATTAATTGCTGTTTTTGCGGCTTACTTGGCGGCTATGTTTTGCGAGTGGCGGCAATTTGATGAAAGCTTAAAAACGGGTGTTATTGGTGTAACCGCTTATGCGGCCCCGCACATTTTGGAAGGGATCAATAAATTGATTGAAACGTTTAGCAAAGACCCAAAGGGCTTTATTAAATTAATTAGGGGCGGTAAATAATGGGCTGGTTTAAAACACTAGTTTCATTTATCACTGACCCAATAGCCGATTTAACCGGCGGCTATGTTGAGCGTAAACGCATTGCGGCTGAAATGGCCGCCGATGTAGCGCGCGCTGAAAACAATTTTAAAATTGCGCAGTTTGAAGCTAAAGCAAGGCGCTGCATGCAAGCCGAGCAAAACGATGCAGATTATGACTTGCTGGTACTTAAGAACCGCGACAAAACCTTAATGGATGAAGTGATCATTCTATTCTTTTTGTGTTTGTTTGTTTGTCACTTTATACCTGTGATGCAGCCGTACATGGCTGAAGGCTGGAAAGCGATGGGCTACACTGGCGCGCCCTGGTACTTTGAATTTGTAATTGTGGGGATTGCCGTTTCAACGCTTGGATTAATGCGATTGTTTAGAGCGTTTTGGGGGAGCAAAGGCGGTAATAAAAAAAGCGCTAGTTAGGAGCTAGCGCCTTTGGTGTTTAAACTTCTTCTAGTTTCAAATCAATTGTTAATCTGAATGTTGAGCCCTGCTGGTTTCCTTTGGTTAATTCTGCTTTTGCCATATATAATTTAACCGCCTTATTTATACTCGACTCAAGATTCTCTAGCTTTTCACCAAATATCTGCTTGCTTCTAAATTCACGAAATGCTTTTTCATCTTCTTCTGTTAACTCCAAATAGGTATCATCTATGATTAAATCAAAATTAACGTGAATATCTTTATCTATGGACCTAAAATGATATTTCATAACCGATGTTCTTGTCGGCTCAGCGTGCTCATCTAAACCTAATTCATTTAAAACGTACTTAATAAAATCTAACATTGCTCAATCCTTTTCTAATGCATAGTAATAGGTATAACAAGGTAGCTTTTTTAATTAACCAAGTCTACTAGACCAATCTAGCTCCTTAACCTCTTCAACCTTACCTGCAACAACATCAAGGCGCTTAAGTGCTCTTGTTAAATTTGGTGCCGGTACAAAGTTAAGTGCTGCTGCATTGGTCTTACTAATACCACGAACCAAGTAATCACTGAGTGCCGCTTTTATATCTTCACTGGTGCTTTTACCAAACGATAAAAGTGCATCTAACCGCTCTTGGCTTTGTGAGCCTTTGTGTAAATATTTCATAATTTATTTATCACTTAACTGATAATAAATTAATGATATTTCAATATTAGGTAAATAACCACCTATTTGATCTTTTTGTTGTCACTTTGTGTCAAACATTGTCACACCTTTGTCATTACGATCCTTTTTAACTGTCATTCAGATCCTTTATTTATAAGGTCTAGCCCAAAATGGCCTGTCACTGGGGGTGTCAATTAAACGCATTTTTGCACGAAAGCGGAAGGCGAGGAGGAGTGAATTTTTTAGCTTGTTGATTCTCAGGCAATAGTTAAATGGTTATTTGTAACGCAACCAACCACTGTATATAATGACAGCTGTTTTTATTAACGATGGGTGGTTATTATGGCGCGGGTTACATGTCCAAATTGCGAAGCTAAAGCAACAATTACATCGCGCGAAAAGCAAAGCGCCCATGTGGTTAATTTATATTGCTCATGTACTAATACAAAACAATGCGGTGCTACGTTCCGTATTACCCAATCGTTCGATCACTTCTTAAATCCGCCCGTTAAAAACACTCAGCAATTGGCCGCATCGTTAATTAAAAATCTTTCTCGCGAACAACAATTGGAATTAGTTGGCCTTTAGCTTTTACTTTATTTCACGCATTAAAAAGCCCGTATTAAACGGGCTTTTTTGTGGGTGCTGTTTTTATTTTTTACTGGCGCTGCCTGCCATATTGTTGTTGTGGCGCTGGTTGCTGTGGTGCGTATTGTTGCGGCGGTGGCTGCTGTTCATACTGCCCTTGGTATTGCTGCGGTGCGTAGCCTTGGCTTTGGTCTTGGTTTTGTTGGTTTTCGCTATCCCAAAAAATATACAGCTTTAACGGGCCTTGGTGGTTTATTGGCATGGTGTCGAGCTCTATCTCTACGCTTTCGCTGCCTCCTTGGTTGTTGCTCGGCCATTTAGTGGCGCGGCCTAATGTGGCGTAGCGGTTTTTGGTGGTGTTGCCTTGCTGGTATTTTTCAGCAATACAGGCTACACGGCCTTTGTCGAGTGGTTTATTTTGTTGGTGCATGGTGCGTTTCCTTTTTGGTTAATAAAATAAAATGTTTGCAGCGAGTTTGGTTAACTCATAAACCGCTGCTGACAAGGTAAAGCCTACTTGTAAGTAAAAACCTCTTAATACCCACATCAATGCTGCTTTTTGTTTCATTTGGTTGCTCGCTTTTGTTTGGTTTAACAACTGAGTGAAATACCCAGTTGCGGCGTTTAACGGTTGCTTTCATGGTTCACCATAATTCGCTTAATTCTTTTTCTAACTGCTTTTGTGCTAAGCGCTCTTCTAATAGCTCGCGGGTTGATTTGCTGCGCTGCTGGTATTGCGGCCGTGGCTCTTGGTTTTCATGATGTGATATTTTTACCGGTGTGCTTACTGGTTTGGGTGACACAATGCGCGTTTTTTTAGTGCGTGGTTTGGTTTCACCCGTGCGTGCTTTGTAAGCTTTGCGATCACAGCCACAGCCTTGAACAAGCCCTAAGTTATCTTTACGTACTACGCGAGTGGTGCCGCATACGCATTTACACATAAAATGCTGCACTCCTCGGTTACGGCGGTCTTCGTTTAATACTGTCCAGTTGTTGAAAACGTCACCCGCTTTTACTTTACCTGTGGCCATAAGTTACTCCTTATCACTTGTTTTTTCTGGTAGTGTTTTGTCATGCACTGCGTTACCCAACCAAATAAATAAACGCCCTAATGCATTAAATATTTGCATTACTGGGTGAGCTATAATGTTGTGAACCCACCAATTTTTATAAAGCATTGCAACTCTCCTGAAATTTAACTTCTAGCTCTTTTAATAATTTTTTTAGCTCTTTATCAAGCGTAAGCATTTGCCTTGGGTGTAACATTCCGTCGTGGGTAATCGTTACAGATTTGAATCTGAACTCATTACCATATAAAACTCCCATTTCCTTTTTAAGCGCATTAAAAATGACAGTTCCACAGTAAATTTTATTTTTGTGTATATCGTGTTTACTTTCTTTATGCATGGCTGTTCACCTGTTGTTTTGGTTGTGGTCTGTTGGTTACTGCAACTACATCGGCGTTAGGTTCTTGCTGATAGCCGGTGCAAATTTCGGTTGCGAATACGCTGTTATTGGTTTTACCGCACTGGCCGTATTGGGTTTTAGGCGCGGGCTTATCGAATTTAGTAATAAACGGGCTGTGCTGATCCTCTGCATACCCCTTTGGGCAAAACGCCTGGCAACTAATACATGCCTTTGGCATGAGTACTTTTGAAATTTGAATAGTCATTTTCTCTCCTACGCCATTAAATCGAGTGACCACCAATCGTTGTCGCTGATTGCTGATGCTTCACCAGCAAGCACTAATCGGGCTAAATCTAAATCGCCGATAATGTCTGCATGGTATTTTTTAAATTGGGTGTTCGACGGTTCGCTGCGTCCGTCTAGCTCTGCATACATAAATGCCAAGTCGTAAAGCTCGCGAGCATATGCGTAATGTTTTTCGGTTGGGGTTGGCTTAATAGCCGATTTTGGCGCTTGCATGTTTAATTGCTCAAAGCTATGCAGTTCGCGCTCTTGCATGTAGTACACGCGATTGCCGCTGATCACGTTGCCGCCTTGGTTAAGCGCTTGAATTTGCGCAGGGCTAAAGTCGCTAAGCTTGTTTTTACATTTAACCGTGGTTTGTTCGTTATTTGGGGCGTGTTTTTGCGCTTCGCTATTGGCTATGTAGTCAATAGCGTGCTGGCGCTGCTCTTGGCGCTGCGCTTTTTCGTCTAATGTGACTAAATGGCCGTCTTTTATTAGGTAAATAAGGCCGTTATTTTTAACCCGCTTACCTGCTAACAGATCCTTTTTAACGCTTGCGATCTGTTTTTTAGTAAAACCGATCATATCTAGCAATAATGCGTCTGTATGCCCTACAGCTAAAGGCGTACGATTATTCCCACTAGTCCAAGATAGGTCGGCTGCGCCGACGTTGTTAGCATCCTGCCCACCAATTACGGTGGTGTTGTTATTAGCTGCGGTGCCTATGGTTTGCTTAGACCAGGTATGAACGCGAGTCACTAACGTGCAAAGCCCAAAGGTGTCTTCAACGCCTTTTAGGGTTTTAGTAAATTCGGCATATTGATTGCCGTATTCGGTATGTTGGTATGCAGGTTTAAAACGCGCATCGCGGCCAATACCAAAACCACCCATTAAATTAACAAAGGCTTTAAAGTCGCCCTTATCGGCAGCTTGGCGTATTTGTTCTAATTGCTCGTTGCCTTGCACTTCTTCACGCACTCGGCGCAACTCGCGCCAAATAGTAATAGAGGGCGATTTTTGAAATTGAAACTGCCTAATACCCCACGTACTGGCCCACGCTTTAACTGGGTTTACCGCTTGGGTTAGCTTTTCGCCTGTTTCGGCGTCAAACTCGTTAGCCAGTGCAAAACCATCAATATTTTTACTTACGTACTTGGCAACATAGGCCGCTGCGCCGCCTGACTTTTTGCCGTTTTTATCTACGGTAGCCGGTAGCATTTTTATTGCTGTGTAGCGCGGGCTACTCGGAAAGTAATTTTTAAGCGGTGCGCGGGTGTAAATACCTTTTGATTTATTTAAACCCCAAATACGGCGTGCTTTTGTGTAGCGTGCGCGCAAAGCTTTACGGTTTTTAAAACGTTGAAAAAACACCTCACGGTCGTCGCGGGTAAAGTAGCGGCGTAGTAAATGATTAACCTTGTCGTAGTAACGCGCTGGCATCCATAAAAGCATGTGCCAGTGGGTGCAACCGTCGGCGTGTGGCTCGGCTACCCTTATTCCAAAATATGGTATTTCAAGGCGGTCTAGTTTTGCGCGCGCTTGTGAATACAGTTTATTTAAATAAAGGCTGGCGTCTTTTGGGGTTGAGCCATCCCACGATGGCGAATTTGCATGAAAACGACTCGGCGCTGTAATGTTATAAAACCCACCGGTGTAGCCCATTTCATCGGCCAGTTCTTCGGTCTCGCGTATGCGCAGCATAAGTTCGTTACGCATGTTTTCAGGGTTGGCAACGCCTGCTTCAACCGCTTTCATTAGCGAGATCACATCGTTTTGCTCGTTTACTAATTCTAGGCTTTCTAGGTAGCGCTGGCCGCGCTCTCTATTGGTGGTGTATTCAGCAACTGCTTGCTTTGAGCAATAGGCATTTATGCCTTGGCGCTTGGTGCTTTTATTACCTTTTCTATCTGTGCTAGTAAATAGGTCTTTGCCTACTTCACCAGTCGCAATTTCTAGGTGTTCTAGGTAACGGCTACGAATCGTTTTAAGTTTACGTGCCCACCACTTATGATCTTGCACTTTTAACAGTGCTACTTCAGCATCGGGCACGGTCAGGTAATCGCCCTTTTCAGCAAACTGTAACTGCACAGTAAATTGCTCGGCGTACTCGCTCACCTTTTGATAAATGTCAGTGGCATCCCATGTGGGTTGCTCTTTAGCTATATCGGCAATTATTTCAGCCGATTGCATAGCCAATACATTTGCATGCTTTTTAGTTTTATCGGCATTAGCCAATATATGCCACGGCAATGGCATAGCGCTTGTTATTTGCTCAAGTATTTTTAGGCGTGGCTTTAATGTTTTAACCGTGCGGCGCAACCAGTCGTTAGCTTTGTAATGGGCACGTATAGCTTTGGTCGTTAATAGCGGCTTTTTATGACCCGTGTTATTACCGCTAAAGTCGTAAAGGCCACGGCTAATGTTTAGCAAGCGGCTTTTATATTGTTCGTCGGTTTCGTTTTTACCTTTACCCGCACTTTTTAAGTTGGTGTCGTATTTATTAATAAAACGCTTAGCCACTCGCATTTGCAGTGGCTTGGGCACTTTGCTTAGGCATTGGTAAATAAAGTTTACTTCTTCAGCATCGTCAATTGCGTTAATAACCGACATTGCCGATTTAGACACCTGATCGCCAACCTGCGGCTGTAAATTCTGGCTGGTTACAGGTTGTTGCTTTTTTACATTGCGCTGCTTTTGTGCAAACTCCATATTGCTGGCTGTTTGGCGCACAAAGCTGGCTTGTATGCTGGGTGCACGTTTACTTTCTACAATGTCTTTAACAATAAAATTATGAATATTGTTGTTATGCACTTTTTTAAGTGCCGCTTTAGCCGGTGCGCTAATTTTTAGGTTGGTTACATCAATGCGGTGTTCAATACCTTTAAGCTCATCATAAAGCCAAGCGTTTGCTTTTTCGCTTGGGTTTACGGGCTCGTCTTTATACCAGGCATCACTCGGTGGGGTAATTTTGGCCATATACTGCTTAACCATTTTATATTGGCCGAACGCAGTAAAACGGCTAAGGCCGTTTATTAAAAATGCTCTATGCTCAACATCGTCAACGGCTTTAACCATGGTTAAAGCCGCTGTGCATACGTCAAAACTTACAACGGGCCACATGCTCATTTATGCAAACTCGCATTGCTTTTTATGCATGTTCTCTGCACAGCTATCGCAAAGTAAAAGCTGGTTTAAATCTGCCTGCTCTGCTTTACCCGTAATGCCATTTTCGTCAAACTCATGCAACGATACGCTATCTTCACTTTCACATATCCAACAACGCACTGGTTCTACACCGCCAATCATGCTGCACCGCCGTCTAATTCAAGTTCAATTAAGTCAAAATCAGTACCTCGTTGTACTGCGTCTAGGGTTTCGCTCATACGGTCGTAAATTGGCGCGTATTCAATGTGGTCAACTGCAATTAATTTCACTACAGGCATTAGGTCAGTAAGGCAGTTTTCACACTCCATCAGCATCGCAACCGTTGGGCGCTTGGCTAAATTTTTAATAGTAAAATTGGCTTGGTCTACAGCGTGTTCAACAATGCTTTTAAGTAATTGCTGGTTTTTAGATATATCTTGGTCTTTGATAGTGTTCATTTTTAGTATTCCTTTGGGTGTTGTTATTGGGCGTTAAATTACAAAAAGCTCGGGCGCTAGGTGGTAGCCTTTGCAAAATACAAAGTGGGCGTATTCGGTAGAATCGGTTTTGCTTGGTTTTTCTGGGTCAAAGCCTGGGCGTTTGCTATGTACATAAACGGCGGCTAATGGCAGTTTTTGCCACATAGGTTTACGCTTTTGGCTACCTAACCAATTAAGGCGTTGCAGCATAATCACTAAACCGCCCTCTTTAACCATTTCAAGTGCATGTTCTGTAAATGCTTGCGCTTGGTTAAACGGTGGGTTTGTGATGATCATGTCGTATGGTTTTTTTAAACTCTTTACCTGTAAAAAATCCAAGTTAATTACATCAGCGCGTGAATCAGCACGAATATCCCAGCTTTCAACAATAAAGCCCTCTTCTTCTAATACGGTTGGGTAGCTCATTGGGTATTGCTCACACCCGCCTGCGCTCGGGTCTAACACTCTTGGGTCTTCATCTGGTGAACAAACCAACATATTATTTTCAGCAAATGCCGCTAAAAAATCTTCAATTAGCCAATGCGGTGTTACGTAGTAATCATCTGCATTGCGCTGGGTTCCGCGATTAGTTGAACTCATGATCAATCCCTAGTGTGAACTAACGGTTAAGTGTGAATAGTCGGTGTTGGCATCTTCGCGCGGGGCGTTTTGCACAAACTTAGCCGGTGCCATGGCGTTAGCATCAACAAATGCTTTAACCAATGCTTGTAACTGCAAAATAGCTTTGTGAATTTTTAAGCGGGTATCGGCGTTAAAATTGGCAAAGCCTTTTTCAAGGTCATGGCGCTTTAAGCCTGCAGCAAAACATACAATAGTGCGCTCTTGCTCGCTTAACACTTTGGTGTAAACGTACTCTGGCGTGTGGCGCTCACTTCCTAAAAGCGCTTTTATTTCGGCAAGGCCTTTTGGTATGTGGCGCCCTTCTACAGCTTTTAGTGGCGCAGGTTGTGCGTTTTCGGTTTGTTTAACTAATGCATTTGCCATGGTTATATCTCCTGCTGTTTAGCTGCGTTTAAATAGTTGACGGCTTGAGTTTTTAACCAGAAAACTGCTTTTTGAATGGTTTGGTACTCGTCGCCATTGCAAAAAACAGGCAATAAAAAGTCACCCACACGCGCTTGCAGTGCTTTACCGTTTGCGGTTGCACTAATTTTGCAGCTCAATAAATAGCGGCATTGCTCAGCTAATGTTTTAAAGCTGCTTAACGTTTCTCTGCTAAATGCTTGATATGTGCTCATTTCCCTGCTCCTAGTTATTTGCCGTACTTTCTACCGCAGAAGCAGCAGTAGTTTGCATAAATACTTACATAATCTTTGCGCAAATTTTTAGCGTGTCCACCGCCCTTTTTTGGCGCCCTAAATTCAAACTCAACTCTTGGATTAACAGGCGCTCTATCACCGCCGCTTAGAGAAAAAGTTTGATCACGCCATTTAAATTCAACATCTTTAGCACCTTCAGGTATTTTCACTTGTGTAATTAAATGATTTTTAACGCGATCTAAATAATCGGTAAAACAGTTACATGCTGTATTTTCAGTAGTCATAGAATTGCCCCTAGTTTGCTTGTTGTTTGCCGTAAAATTCGTGAAACTTTTCAGCGCCTAGGCGCATCCATTCTTCAATGTCTTCTTCAACCCACACCACACGGCCGCTTGATGCCTTGTGCGATTTAGGAAACTGGCCGCGCTCTATTAAGCGGTAAATTGTTGAACGGTGAATACCGCATTTTTCAGCCACATCAGCTGGGCGTAAGTAGCGGTCGTTAATGGTGATAACTTCGCCGCGTAAATTGCGGCGGTAGTGATCGGCTATATTTGATTGACTCATGCTGCATCGTCCTTACCTAATTTCTATAAAATCCCTCTCTGTTTTGGTATGTTGCAAGTGCGAATATTCACAAACCAAAACAAAGAGGAAAAACCTATGTCGGAAATTGATAAAATTAAATTATTCAATAACCTGTCTAAAAACCTAATGGCTGTACTGTTTAAACAATTCCCTGAGCAAGGCATACTTGAACAGGCTGAATTTGTTAACAAATCGCCGTACATCACACCATCGGTGTACGAATCCACCTTAAAACAACTAATTCTTAGTGGCTTTATCGCCCCAGCCGACCAAAAAAACGCGTATTACTTAACAATTAAAGGGGCAAACACTGTTTATACAAACCTCGTTCAAGACCCTCACGAGCGCCTTGCAAAACAAGAGGCTAAATAAGCGCTAATGCTTTTTTAATTGCGCTTGGATGCTCAAATACATCCTCGTGCCGTGCGGCTTCTTCAAAAACATCAGCCAAAAGAGCCGCCATATCATTTACACTCTTCCCTTTATTTGCCTCAGTGCGCGCAAATTTAACTGCAACACCTAACGCAATGGCCGCTAAGTCAATCGGCGTTAACGTGGTCGCGCTACTCATGGCGTTTATAATGGCAAACTCCACTTTGGCTTTTTCTTTACGCTGTGCAAAAAACTCAACCGCCAGTGCGTCAGCATCAAAAGCAGGCGCATCTTTATTTTCTTTTTTTTTGCGGGCTAAATTTTCTTTTGCCAACTCTTCTGTGATGCCTAATCCAGTAAACATGTCATTAATCATGCTGCATCGTCCTTGTTTGTTTTTTGGTGATCGGCGAGTAAATCGTTTACCGATACTTCGCCATTTGTTAGTTCTGAAATACGCGGGATGTATTTCGCTGGGGCTTGGCAGTGGCGGTTAATCCAGTACCAAATAATGTTTTGCTTTGTGCTTAACAGCTTGGCGGCTTTTGTTTGGCCACCAATTATTTCTATTGCTTTTGCTACGGCGCTCATATTTCCTCCAAGCAGTATTTATCAATTAAACCGATAATAGACATCAGTTAAACCGATGTCAATATCGATTTAACTGATTAGACAAAATAAAATAAAAAGCAGATAATCGGTTTTTATCACTTTAAGCGATTTTTAATATTAGGAATTTACAAATGGATTTAGGTAAAAGAGTAGAAAAAAGACGTATTCAGTTAGGGATGACACAAGCGCAATTAGGTCTAATAGCGGGCTTAGCACAAAACTCTATTCACAATATTGAATCTGGCGAAACAAAACGCCCCCGTAAAATAGATGCACTCGCGGAAGCTCTAAACTGTACCCCAGAATATTTGCTGTTTGGGATTGGTGAAACTCAATCTGATCAGAAAAGTGCTAACAATAATGTTTCACCAGGACCAACAATTAAAGCCACCGCCCCACTAATAAGCTGGGTGCAAGCAGGTAGCTGGTCTGAAATAACTGAAATTAAAGCCTATGACGCAGAGCGCTTTATGTGCCCAGTTAATTGCAGTGATCTTACGTTTGTATTAAAAGTCCAAGGCATTAGCATGGAGCCAAAGTTTGATGAGGGTGATTTAATTTTTGTAGACCCTGAAGCCGAATGCATCCACGGTTCGTATGTAGTAGCCCGCCTAGACGACGACAACCAAGCCACTTTTAAACAGCTGATTATAGAAAATGGCCACAAATTCCTGAAAGCCGCCAACCCCAACTGGCCTGAGCAATTAATACCAATTAATGGCAACTGCACATTGGTGGGTAAAGTGGTGTTTGCTGGCAAGTCGTTTTAATTAACTAAACACCAGGCACAAAAAAGCCCGCGTTTGCGGGCTGTTTTTTTAATTACTTTTGGGTTTTTTAATGGGGTTATTTTCCCACTTAACCGCTAGTTTTTCAAAGTTACAATAAGCTGTTTTTTGCCCTTGTGAACGAATGATATTTATAAAAGGCTTGCACCTTTCATGGACATTCACAATAGTTGAATACATGCTGTTTTTTAGTATTCTTTCAGCGTATACACCTTCATCAACACCTACAGATAAGTACTCATAAAAGTTTAATACATAACGAATATGCTGTGCTTCCTCAGCGGCTGCATGTTCATCATAAGCAAACGTTTCTATGGATTTTGTAGGGTCTTTATGAACTTTGTAAATTGCGCCAATTGCATTTTTAAGCTTGTCGTCACCTTTAATTACTAAAATTGTATCCAGTGAGTTCTTCTTTTTTGCAAGTTGACGGTTTGAAATTATGGCTGATATGGCAATTATCGACGCTATAGTTCCAAAGCTTGCTGTGGCTATGGCTGATAATTGCCCATTAGGTATGTTTTCTAACAAAGGATCCTTCCCTTATACAGGTTCGTAATCGTCCTTAAACGTACGGGTTGGAGTTACATATTGATTGTTCATAATCACTCTCCTAAATTGCTGATTAGTCCATGGGTTGCAATAAACTTAGCACACCCACTGTTGTAATAGTAGCATGTTGCTGCTGATACTAAAAGAAACATATAAAGACAGCAAGAACTATATGCACTGATATGACACTCTATAAGACGCCATTAAGCGCTTATAGTTCTCTTTAAAATTTATATCCTGCTCATCAGTATTGCTTTCTTCTCTGTAAACTCTTGCTCGTTTAATATCCCCAGCTCCTTTAGTTCACCGAGTTTTTTAAGTTGTTCGTATACGTCTTCTTTTGGTTCTGCTGGTTCTGCTGGTTCTGCACTGAGTATAGGCTTTGTTGGTGAGCTGCCTGAATTTTCTTGTGCTTTTTCAATTTCTGATACTAATTTTTCATTATCTTCTTTATTAAAGCTTTTAAACTCTATTTCATTACCTGAGCTGTAAATAAATATTGTGTGTTTCATCAATGCTGATTGGCGCTCTAAGGAGTTAATGTTTTTTAATGGTATTGATTCTATAACTTCACCCATTATTCCTTTTCGGTAAAAAACCACTCGCTCTGGTGTTACAAGTAAAACCCCATTGTGTTGGGTGTCACTTCCTTTACCCATTGCATTACCAATATAGCCTTCGCTCCATGCAATAATTCTTTCATTTTGTTTTAGGTGTAGCTCTTTAAATTTAACTATGTGCTTTGGTTCTTTAGCCATGCCTTATCCTTATATTTTCCATAATGTTGCAATTGCTAGATTAAGTTAGCGTTCAGTTTTTAACAAGCTGGGGATTTATACAGCTTTTTTATAACAGAATCGTAAATTTGTTACCCGTTATATTTACCGTAGTTTCATCTATCTTTTTTAAGGCTTTACTATTTAGGTCCATCAATTGCGCTTTAATTTTAAAAGTAGCTACTTGGTTTTTTTTATCTACATCTACAACGGTCAATTGTGCGTAGGTTGCATGGTTTGATGAGCGAATAAATGTTTGCCCATTTAATTCAGCAAACACTGCAAAGTTAGTATTATTTTTTGATTCAGAAAAAAATTTAGTCCCTGTTTTAATATCTTTTTTTCTGATCGCAAATGAGTAGTGGTTTTGTGGGTTTTCTCCAAATGATACAACAACTGACTTGTCTATCCCTTGAATGAAATTAAATGCGGTTACTTCTGTATATTTGTGTGTTTCTACGCCTGAGCAACCTGATAAAAATAATGCTAACCCTGTTGCCACAATCCATATTTTGGTATCCATCCTAGTTACCTTACTTGTTCCTAATTTATTTAATATAGTAAAATTAAGCGTTAATTCAATGTTTTTAACTTCATAGATAATCATAAACTTCTAAAAACCGCCAATCCCAATAAACTGTAATTGTACGCTAGTTCGTAAAGTGGTTTTTTGCAGGAAAATCGATTTAGTTTTACTATATTACAGGCACAAAAAAGCCCGCATGATGCGGGCTTTATTAGCTGCCTAGACTTCTGTGAGCTGGGATGGGAATTCCTCTTAAAGGCGTGTCTTCTAAAATAGATTCAATTATCTTTTTCGAAGATTGTGCAACAAAATTTAAGAAAAACCATTCATTATCTTGGCCGATTGTTTCTTCTAAAATATCATCGCCATAGAGACAAAATACGGCAGTAAATTTTAACTTTAAACTAAATATTTTCACATCCGTATCTTGTTCAAACCCTTCAAGTACTGAGTTTACTTCTATCTGTATATCTCTTTTAAGATTCTCTTTATCCGATTCGTCTTCTATAACAATAACATCGTTATCAATCTCGTTTGAGTAATTGTAATACCCTTTTCCTTCATGATCAGAAAACATATCAAAATCAACAGATGTTAAGTTGTGGCCTTTATAGAATAAGTTCTTTAAGTCCATTGTTTAGTGCTCTTCAAATGTATGGTTGATAAAAGTTGATTTAGTATTCATGTCCCACGTATTAGCTATATCGAAGGCCATATCGAAATCTCTTGTTATAGGAGTACTTTTCAGGTTTTTGTGAATAACATGGACTTGCTGAATTTCTCCAATCCCGCGCTCTAAAAGCTCGCAAATATATTCATTAAGTGACTTGCCATTTTCTCTAGCTTTTAAGAAAACTTTTTTATGAAGCTCGTTTCCTACTCTCACATTAAAAGTTCCTGACATTGTTTTATCAGGTTGCTTTCCTAATAATTCACAAGTCTCCAAATAATCATCTACGGATGACTCAAACTCTTTACGAAGCTCAGCAAGATTAGTTGCTTCATAAGTAATCAGATCATTTATGCATTCAATTTTGCCATAAACCACACCTTCTTCTAGGCAAACTTCAACAGAACCTAAAAAGCCTTTGTACTTTAGACATTTACTCATTATCTATTAACTCCATTTCAACTAACTTAGTAGTGACTTGTTCAATTATATACCTCTTTAAAATATTACCTGGATGAGGCTCATGTATAATTATTATTGTTTTTGTTTCATTATGAACAAACTTCCTTTTAGAGCCACTCCCCTTAAGTAATTCGAATCCTAAATTGCCAAGCAGGGAATTCATTTCACTCCATGTGAAATCTTTTGGCTTGGATAAAAGCCTATTTCTTAATTTTTCTTGTTTCCCCATTGACTATAGCCTTAAAAATTTGGACTGCAACTATAATTTAGTTGCAGTCGCTTGTACAGTTTAAAATTCACTAATTTTAGTTGTTATTATTTACTAAATATTTTTCAACGATCAGTACGCAAATGAATAATTATCGAAAATTATAGTATCTTACGTAATAACCACTTTGTCTAATTTAAACGTTCTAATCCTTATATACACTTCAATAAGAATTTCTCCCACACCTCAATGCTTTGGCGTTTTTCTTTCATGTAGTCGTATCTATCATAATGCACACTTGATACATCAAACTTGTTGTGTTGCTGGAGAATGTCGCGGTTTATTTTATCTATGCCTGCTTTGCCCATAAGTGTTTTACACGTTCTACGTAGATCGCGAGGGTTAAAGTTTGGCACTTTGTTTTTTTCACACCAACGTAATATTGCCATTCTTAATGTTGATACGTGGGCGGTTGCTGTTGGGTTGTCGCGATGCGGGAACATTTGCCCAGCTTTACCGCTTTGCTGCATTAGCTCTTGAATAATGGGTATTGCGGTTTCGCATAGTGGCACTATGTGATCGCCCCGTTGTTGTACTTTTATTCTGCTGGCTGGAATGGTGAATGTTTTGCTTTCTAAATCAAAGTCACTTACGTACGAGCCGTAAACCTCGTTTACCCGTTGGCCACCTAACAACAATGCCAGCTTTATATATTGGTGGGTGTAATAAGGTAGGTCGTCGGCGTTCCACACTTTTTTAAGCTCATCTTCGTTTAGCCAGCGTTCGCCTTTGTTTTTTGGCGTTTCAAAATTAATGTCTCTGATGAAGTTTGTTTTTATGTCGTATAGGTTTGGCTTTTTGTATTGCTCTGGTGAGTTATCAAAATCTATAGCAAATTTTAATATGCTCATTAGTATGCTGCGAACTAGTCGCGCTTGTTCTTTTGCGCCACGATTATAAACACGGTAAATAATGTCGCGGGCCATGTCTATGGTGAACTCGTCGGGCATTAATTCGGGTTTTATAAACGGGGTAATGTTTCTTTTAATGAGCTTTTCAGTTCGGTCTATTGTTGACTCTGCCCAGCGTGTGCTTATGAATACATTAAAGTCATCGAGCATTTTTAACATGGTACGCTTTGCTGATGATTCGAACTCGGCTTTTTGAGTTTCTAATTGGTGTTCTTGCGGGTCGATATTGTCACTTAATAAGACGGCTATTTTGGCATGTTTACTGCGCGCTGTTTTAAGATCGACGGTTGGGTAATTACCAAGGCCTATTACTTTACGCTTGCCATTTATGTGATACTGAACCCGAAACGTTTTAGCGCCTGATTCACTGACTCTTATTTGTAAGCGCCCTTCGCCATAATTGCCCGACTCGGTTAATACGTAGCGTTTTTCTTTGGCCTTAAGCGCCTTAATTGATTTGTCTGTAAAGTTCATATATTGCCATTTAAAACTGTGACCACCACATGGGTCACAGTTTTGGTCACAGATTAGTATGCGATAACAATAACAGAAAGAGACAAAATGAAAAGCCTTAAGCTTTTAAAAACGAGGGTTTGAAGTGGGTTGCGTCAAGCTAATACTGGATGAAACCTAAAAAACCGACATGCCAAGTAATTCACACATAAAATAAATAAACCTTTAAAAAGCTAAACATAGAATATCGTTCTATTTTTAATAAGCGTACACTGATCATCATAAGTATATTTACTTAATTAAACTTATATTACTACTAGATTAATTGATTTTTTTAATGCTTATATTTTTTTATGATAAGCCAAAATAAACGATTACAGCCAAACTGTTCGTATAACATACAACGCTTTGTAATAATCGTACCGATAACTACACTTTAATCTAAGTAATGTACTTGAAACTTAGCGTTACTAGCGCTACTCTAAACGAGGTGGTCTGACCTCTATTAAGGAATTAGCAATGACACTCATATTTACACTCGGTTTAATCGCACTGCTCAGCATTGCGCTTTACCACAGAGCGAGTTGGAACACAGCACTTGGTGTTTCTGCCGCAACATTATTAATTGGTACCTTTGCTGGTGCTTTTGGTTTAATTAGCTGGGTGATTTTTTTAATCATCGCAGTGCCTCTTTCTGTTACTGGCATTCGTCAGCAATATATTATCAAGCCTATTTTCAAGGTCTTCAAAAAAGTTACACCGAGCATGTCTGACACCGAAAAGTCAGCTATTGATGCCGGTACAACTTGGTGGGAAGCTGATTTATTTTGTGGTAACCCAGATTGGAAAAAGCTTCACCAGTATCCAGTTCCAAAACTTACTATTGAAGAGCAGGCATTTATCGACGGCCCTGTTGAAGTTGTATGTAGTATGCTGGACGATTGGGAAGCTACGCATGAGCTAACTGATTTACCTCAGGATGTATGGCAATATCTAAAAGATAACAAATTCTTTGCCATGATCATTAAAAAGGAATACGGCGGCTTAGAATTCTCTGCATTTGCACAATCGTGTGTACTGCAAAAACTAACCAGTAAATCAACATTGCTTTCGTCAATTGTTGGTGTACCTAACTCGTTAGGCCCGGGTGAGTTATTACAGCACTATGGTACTGAAGATCAAAAAAATCATTACTTACCGCGTTTAGCAAGCGGTCAAGAAATTCCATGTTTTGCTCTTACTTCGCCAGAGGCAGGTTCTGATGCAAGCTCAATTCCAGACTACGGTGTAGTATGTAAAGGGCAATGGAATGGCGAAGAAGTAGTCGGTGTAAGCCTTACATGGAACAAGCGTTACATTACACTTGCACCTGTAGCTACGGTGCTTGGTCTAGCATTTAAATTACAAGATCCAGATGGATTATTAAGTGACGTTAAAGAGCCTGGTATTACCTGTGCACTTATCCCAACAGATACCCCTGGGGTAGAAATTGGTCGTCGTCACTTCCCGCTTAATGTGCCGTTCCAAAATGGCCCTACTCGCGGTAAAGATATTTTTGTACCACTTGATTACATTATTGGTGGCCCAGAAATGGCTGGTCAAGGCTGGCGTATGCTGGTTGAGTGTTTATCGGTTGGTCGTGCAATTACATTGCCGTCAAATTCAGCCGGAGGCATTAAAATGATTGCTGTAGCAACCGGTGCTTACAGCCGTATTCGTCGTCAATTCCGCTTACCAATTGGTAAAATGGAAGGGGTTGAAGAGTCAATGGCGAAGCTTGCCGGTTATGCTTACAGCTCAGACGCTGCAGTAAGTATGTCTACGGGCGCGGTTGATTTAGGCGAAAAACCATCTGTTATTTCGGCCATTATTAAATACCACCTTACCGAGCAAATGCGCGATTCAACCATTCATGCAATGGACGTGCTAGGCGGTAAAGGGATCATGCTTGGGCCAAATAACTATTTGGGTCGAGGCTATCAAGGTGCACCTATTGCCATTACCGTTGAAGGTGCAAACATCTTGACCCGTAATATGATTATTTATGGTCAAGGTGCTATTCGTTGTCATCCATTTGTACTTACCGAGCTAGGTGCGTGTGAAATTGAAGACCGCGAAGAAGCGCTTAACGTATTTGATAAAGCGCTAATGGGCCACATTGGCTTTACCATGTCTAACCTAGTGCGCACTAAGTGGCTTGCACTTACTGGCGCTCGCTTTACTAGCGTGCCGTACAAAGACGAAACGGCAGAGTTTTATCGTATAGCTTCACGCTTTAGTGCATCACTTGCACTTATGTCTGATATTAGTATGGCAGTATTTGGTGGTTCACTTAAACGTAAAGAACGTATTTCAGCACGCTTAGGTGACTTATTAAGCTACCTTTACTTAGTGTCTGCAACGCTTAAACGTTATAACGACGAAGGCCGTAAAAAAGAAGATTTTGCACTGGTTCAGTGGAGCTGTCAGGATCACCTTTACCACTGTCAACGTGCGCTTGCTGATTTAATCAACAATATGCCATCTGCACCACTTCGTGGCGTATTAAAAGTATTGTTATTCCCGTTTGGTCGCCCGGTTCGTAAACCTACCGACAAACTTGAGCATAAACTAGCGCAATTACTGCAAGTGCCTAGCGAAACGCGTAATCGTTTAGCAAGTTATGTATACCTTACAAACGAGCCGCTTAACCTTGTAGGTCGTCAAGAGCAAACGCTTAAAGACGTGCTAGAGGTAGAGCCTTTATTTGAACGCGTATGTAAAGAGAAAGGCGTTAAATTGCCATTCTTCCAACTTGATAAAGTGGCGCAAATGGGCTTAGAAGCCGGCATTTTAAGCCAAGCTGAAGCTGATAAGTTAGCAGCTGTTGAACAAGCTCGCTTAGACGTTATTAACGTTGACGACTTTGACCCTGCAGATTTACTTGCCGGCAAAGCAGCGCGTAATAGCAAAGCTAAATCTAAAAAGGCAGATGCCGCTTAACTAATTTAGTAAAGCTAGCAGCAACCCTGTTGAAATTAGCCAAACCAGCGCATAATGCGCTGGTTTTTTTTGTGCAAGGTAAGCCTGTAATACACACCACATATTTCCAATGACAAATAATACAATATGAGTGTAACCAAAAATAACGCTATAACTTATTGTGGCTAATAAAAACAGCAATATGCTAGGTAAAAAATGGCTAATATAAAAGGCGCGTTCTTGCTCGCATGTTTTAAAAAATAATCGATACTGCTCATACACCCTACCGCAATCAAATTGCAATGAACTACTAAAGAGTACAATAAAAGCCATGGCTAATATCACAAGTATAGGTACTAAATCAGCACGTTCGTTTATTAGCGCAGCTGATGCCATGAATACACATAAAAGTAACGACACGCGCCAAACAAGTGTCCAACAATGGTTTAATAAATAACAAAACCAAAAGCCCAATAATGAACTTACTGCAATACGCCCTTTAACATTAACCACGGGGACAAAAAGGCTCAGCGCAAACAATAAAGTAAAGCCCATATGATAAGTGAGCGGCTGCATATGAATAGGAACCAGCACTAATATCACGCTAAACAAAAAGCCATATACCAGTGCGCTGGTTTTGTATAAACACAAAACGCCCAAGCTAAACTGCAGCAACATAAATACAATAAAATGCGGTACTTTAACCCATTGTGATAGCGTTAAATCTAGCGCAATTAATACACTGGCTATAAGCCATGCATTACTGAGCGTTAATAGTTTAATATCGACTAAATATAACCAAACTGATCGTGCAATAGTTTGCTGAAATAACCGCTGCTTACTATTTTTAATTGCTGACTTCATTGCGCTGAGCATCACACTTTGTAGTAACAAATAAAATAAAGCCATTTGTGCACCGTATTGGGGTGCTGCGCTGCTGTCTATAATTTTTCCAAGGCCTAAAAAAAGTAGCAATATCAAACCCAACACTGACGAGCCTAACACCACTAAAAATAACAACCCAAAGCTTTTTAGTTGTAACAATAATTGCGTGAGTTCAGTTTTGTAAGCCTGATAACGATAATCCATAAAAGAGCGATATTGCCCGATTGATTGTTTTAAATTTGCAATCATAACGGTATACACTCAAAGCCACGCTCAATAAATGGCGCTGGTTCATGGCAGGTGATGACTATTTGCCCATTTGGCTTATCTATTAGATATTCATCAAGCAGTACTAATAAATACTGAATACTGGCTTGATCAAGTGCTGCGCTGGGTTCGTCTAGAAGTAAATAAGGTGCATCACGCATAAGCGCTAAAATTAACTGGCATTTCTTTTGATTACCTGACGACAGCGCATCAAAACGAGTATTTAAAAATTCATTGAAATTAAACCCATCTATTATTGTCGTTGGCCAATCACAATCCAGCGTATTCGCAGATAAGTTAATTATTTGCTTTGCAGTCAAAAAGTCGGGTAAAGCAATACGGTCTGAGGCTATAGCAACTTGCTTATGTGGTTCGGTTAATGCTTTGCCTGAAAACAAAATCTGCCCACTTTGGCGCGTTTCAAGCTCAGCTAGCATCATCAACAACGTTGTTTTACCTAGGCCATTTGGCGCTTCAATGCATATTTTAGGTGCACAAAATTGCACGCTATAGCCACTGTACAATACGTTTTCAGCAAACTGTTTATGTAACCCAATGACTTCTATCATAAATACTCCCTGATTTTGAAAGTGAATTATAACTGGTTTTCTATTTTTGTGGGCTACATGGTTTGTAACACTTTATTGCAGTTCGAATAGGCTAATTACTTGCGTTTAAAAAATGTTCGGTTAACACTAAAAGTCTATAATTATAATCCAAGGAATGTATCTATGAAAAAAGCCCTCAAATTTGCCTGTATTACCTGTGCAGTATCAATTGCATTAACAGGTTGCAGTCAATCTAATAATTCAGCCTCTACCCCTGTGGCAACTGAGCAAACACAACAAGTAAAAACCTATAACGCTAAAACCTTTTTTGATACAACATCTATCATGGGCAGTAGCTTTTCCCCGACTGGCGATAAAGTTCTAGTTAGTAGCGATGAAAGCGGTATCTATAGCCTCTATGAAGTCGATGTAAAAACAGCAAGTAAAACGCGCCTAACCAATTTTGAAGACAGCACCTACCCTATTCGCTATTTCCCAAATGATGAGCGTGTACTATTTACCAAGGACTCAGGCGGTAATGAGCGCTACCATGTTTATGTGCGTGAAGTTGATGGTTCAATCAAAGATTTAACTCCAGGGGAAGAAACCCGCGCGAGTTTTGCAGGCTTTACTAAAGGTGGCAGTCAGTTTTTTATTACCAGTAATCAACGCGATGCCAAGTTTATGGACTTGTATCGTGTAGATAGCAAAACCTATAAAGTCACGCCCGTTTATCAAAACACACAAGGACTAGATGTGGGCGCAATTAGTCCCGATGGACGCTACATTGCATTGTCTAAAAATAATACCAATAAAGACAGCGATACGTTTATCCTTGATACCTATAAGAAAACCCTCAAGCCGCAATTAATTTCAAAACACGATACACCAGCACAATATACGCCTGAGACCTTCTCTGTAGACAGCAAATATTTATACTACTCAACAGACGCTAAAGGAGAGTTTTCAGAGGTGTGGCAATATGAGCTCGCCACAGGCAAGCACAGTCCAGCATTAAAAGATGATTGGGACGTTAGCTTTATTTATTTTTCTAAATCTGGGCGTTACCAAGTAAGCGGTGTAAATGCTGATGCCAGCACAAAGGTCACAGTAAAAGACACGCAAACAGCGGATGAAATTGCCATGCCTAAATTACCTGCGGGAAATCTACGTGGTGTGAATTTCTCAAGCGATGAGAAAACCATGGCGTTTTATTTAAATTCAGATACCTCACCAAGCAACTTATTTGTTTGGCAAGTTGGCAGTAATGAAGCCAAGCAACTTACCAACACATTAAGTGAAGATATAGATCAAAACGACTTAGTAGAGAGCACCATTGTGCGCTTTAAAAGTTTTGATGGTTTAGAAATACCGGGCGTATTATACAAACCAAAACAAGCCAGCAGCACCAATAAAGTACCTGCACTTATTTGGGTGCATGGCGGCCCAGGTGGGCAAAGCCGAACTGGTTATAGCGCAATGCAGCAACATTTAGTTAATCATGGCTATGCTATTTTTGCCGTCAATAACCGCGGTAGCTCAGGCTATGGTAAAACATTTTTCCATTTAGACGATAAAAAACATGGCACCGATGATCTACAAGATATTGTCTACGGTAAAAAACACTTACAAAGTCTAGATTGGGTCGATGCAGATAAAATCGGCATCATGGGTGGTAGCTACGGCGGCTTTATGACCGCAGCCGCGCTTGCCTTTGAACCGGAAGAGTTCAAAGTAGGTATCAATATTTTTGGTGTGACTAACTGGGTACGCACACTGAACTCAATTCCACCATGGTGGGAAAGCTTTAAAAAGGCGCTTTACGATGAAATGGGCGATCCTGCCACCGATGGTGAACGTCACCGTGCTATTTCACCGCTGTTTCATGCCGATAACATCACTAAGCCTTTAATGGTGATACAAGGTGCTAATGATCCACGCGTATTACAAGTTGAAAGCGATGAGTTGGTTGCTGCGGTTAAAGCTAATGGTGTGCCAGTAGAATATGTATTATTTGATGATGAAGGACACGGTTTTAGCAAAAAAGAAAACCGTATCAGCGCCTCAAACGCCTACCTCAACTTTTTAGATACTTACTTAAAAGAGTTATTTGGCCCACAAGGATAATTGCAAGCCAATTTATATTAAAGCCTGCTGCGTTTTCATGTACGCAGGCTTTTTATTACTTTTTTATTGCTTGGTTAATCTGGGTTCCAGTAAAGCAAACGCCAAACCAAATACAGCAGCCAAAATACCTAAAAACTCAAACCAACTATTGCCTGCATGTGGTATTGTTCGCGAGAGTTCATCTACGTTATAAAGTCGTTTACCTCCCTCGACTTCTTCAACAAATGATTCACCGATGTATTCATCCATTAACTTAAAACTGGGTACCCTTCTGGCCAGCATTTCACGAGTTTTTTCCTCTCTTTTCTCGCGGTTTGAATCAATAATATAATTGCTCCAATGAGTATATATATATTTAGAGGTTCATCATTTTTGATCACACCCAGTGATTTATATTCGTAAAAGCGTTCATTGAACAGATAATTTTTATGTCCTGCATAAAATAATGCACAGCCAAAAGAAATCAGAAACATAGCGAGGTATATAATTTTACGCTGTGCGACTGAGCTCTTTACTGCTTTACTTTTAAACCACAGCTCTAAATCGGGTATTTGCATGAGTCTTGTTTTGTCATGGCTGTAGGTAAGGGGCTTCATAAACTCATCAATTGAAAGGTCTAATTCTATCAATAAAGCTTTAAATATTTCATTCGAGGGAATTGATTTATCGTTTTCAAGTTTTGATAAATAACTCTGCTCTATCCCCACTTGCTGGGCAAGTTCAGGTTGGCTCAATTTTTTATTATTTCTCAGCTGCTTTAATTGCTGACCTAATGTACTCATCTTAATGCTTCCTTTTTTAAAGTGAGATTAGATCCTTGGTAATTCATGCAGATATAAGAAGCTGAATATTGAAGAATAGACAAGAATATTAGCAGGTTAGTATATAAGAGCCGAGCTGATAGCTGATAGCTGATAGCTGATAGCTGATAGCTGATAGCTGATAGCTGA
>NZ_JASDDE010000134.1:0-880 GCF_030407565.1 Pseudoalteromonas sp. APC 3694 | reverse complement strand
CTTTCGTTTTAATGGCTGATTTCTGCTGAGATGTGGGGGTAACCCTTGCGACGATCCCAGCCGCAATCAAATCTAATTCACCTGTTTTTGCTATGCTTTTAGCCGCTGACAAGTCTCGGTTTTGGTTAGTTTCACAAGCCGTACATGTGAAATATCTGTCGTTCAATGTTAAAACATGATGTTGGCCGCATTCTGCGCAAATCCCAGTCGATTTTTCAAATCGACCAATTTCATGATAGAGTTTACCTTCAAGCTCAGTTTTGTATTTTGAAAGCTGAGTAATTAAGCCCATCACATTGTCGGCAACCATGCTGCCATTGAACTTTTGCATCCCTTTTACGTTTAAATCTTCGAACACTAAAATGTCATTTTCATTGGTTATCTGGCGTGAAATTTTGTGTGCAAAGTCGAGCCTTTGCCGTGAGATTTTGCCGTGTAATTTGTTGATGCGTTGTTTGGTTTTTTGCCAGCGATTTGAACCTTTAGTTCGGCGTGCAAGCTGGCGTTGCAATTGATTTAACTTTGTTTTTGACTGCTTTAAAAACTTGGGGTTATCGACCACAAAACCATCTGAGCCAACAACAGTTTGCTTTGAGTTAATGTCAAAACCTGTGATTGTTTTTAAAACTTGTTTAGCTGTTTTGCACTCAACTTCTTGAGTGATGCTGCATCCCCATTTTCCGTGGTGATACTGGATAGTTACAGTCTTGATTTTACTTGCTAGTTTGCGATGCAAGATAATGGGTATCTTACCTACCTTTGGGATACTGATAGCACCATTTTCAATGCGGATACAGTTCGAGTTATTGACCGCTCGAAAACTATCGTTGTGAAGTTTTTTCTTTTTATATGAGATCTTGTGCTTTGGAAAGCGTTGCAA
>NZ_JASDDE010000133.1:0-883 GCF_030407565.1 Pseudoalteromonas sp. APC 3694 | reverse complement strand
ATTTAAGTGTTCACGATAAAACCGGAATCGGTGTTCACCATCACCGGAATACGCAGGCGCTATATGGCGTATGTCTTACCTTGCTAAAGCCAGAGGGAAGGGCTATAAACCAATACAAACTAAAAACCACGGCTCAAGTAGGGTTAAGCCTAAGCTTTAAGGAATGTATACAATACAAAGCAATTAAACACTTTATATCTAACTTTGTTTGCTGTCAGGTTATCAAACATTGTCAAAAATTGATTTTTAAATGGCTCTATTTATTTTAAGAGCTTAGCGAATGGATTTGTTTTTGCACTGATGAAATCTAAATTATCCTAGTCTTTATACCTGATAAAACCTCAACTGTATGAGCCGTTAATACTTAGTAAAACTTAGTTTGATAAGCCTAACAAAACCTTACAAAACCTATCATTTTAGGCTCATAAAAAGACAGTACCAAATATACACTTTACAGCTGTTTTACGGAGAGATATGCACGTGTATTCATTAAGCTCTAAACGAGCTAAAATTCTAAGCCCTGTAAGTTTTATCTGTCATGGCTTTTGGGCTTTATCTTACACGGGTTTTCGGAAGTCAGTTTAGTAGGCTCATAGTGTTGTAATATAGGCTTTATACTCAGCTTAGTTTATAAACCTGACTTTTAAATCAGTAAAGCTTAGGGTTATTGGTATTGTCTTATATTGCATATGAACTTAACCAGATCACTTTTACTCGAACCATTAATAATTTTAGTCCAATTTCTAGGTTTATCCTTAGAGCTGAAAAAGTATTCAGGGTTTGTTTCAGTGTATCCAAGTGATCTATATGTGCTGTCTTTGCAATTAATTGCGTATTCTCATGACTTTGATCACCGATTCTCACCAGCTTTGATCGCTTGATT
>NZ_JASDDE010000132.1:0-896 GCF_030407565.1 Pseudoalteromonas sp. APC 3694 | reverse complement strand
ACCTAAAACCTAAAACCTAAAACCTAAAACCTAAAACCTAAAACCTAAAACCTAACTATCAGGCTCGCATCAATTCCGTGAGTAGTTTACAATGGCAAGTTCGGTTTGATAAATGCTGGCGACTGCTCGTTAAGCTAAGGTTACAGGGTATAGTATGGAAAATTGGTATTTAGTTATGTGTAAGCCCCGACAAGAGGAAAGGGCAAAAGCTAACTTAACCAACCAAGGGATTGAGGCATTTTACCCCAAATTAACAACAGAAAAGCTGGTTAAAGGTCGTCGTACTGTTAAACAGCTCGCTTTGTTTCCTAATTACTTGTTTGTTCGTCTTAAATTAAACAGCGGAAATTTTTCTGCTGTAAAAAATACCCGCGGTATTGGTGGGTTTGTGTCTTATGGTGCGAGTTATCAAGTGGTACCTACAAGTTTAATTGAACAATTACAAAGTAAATGTTCACAAACCGTTGAGTCAACAATGCCAAAAGCGGGTGATGTAGTCAGCGTTAATAACGATTCTTTTAAAAGTATTCAAGCAATATACAAAGAGCCCGACGGCGATATGCGCAGCATTTTGTTAATTAACTTACTGAATAAGCAAATAGAAATGAGTGTAGACAATAAAGATATTGAATCTTAGGTGATAGGTGCTAGGGTTTAGGTGATAGGTAGAGATTAGGCCAAGTGCGGTGTTAAAGTTCATGATAACGGCAGCGGGTTACGGGCTTCGAGCTACGGGCATAGATCCTAGAGCCTCGAACCTTGAACCTAAAATCGACGCGGGGTGAACCCGCTGCTACATGCATAAAAAAACCTTGCGATATTAGCCGCAAGGTTTTTAAATACCTCGAACCTCGAACCTCGAACCTCGAACCTCGAACCTCGAACCTCGAACCTCG
>NZ_JASDDE010000131.1:0-925 GCF_030407565.1 Pseudoalteromonas sp. APC 3694 | reverse complement strand
TCAGCGGTCAGCGGTCAGCGGTCAGCGGTCAGCGGTCAGCGGTCAGCGGTCAGCGCAAGATAAACCAAAGCACAATAAATTCAATAATTTCAGCCATAAAAAAACCCGCGACTTGATTGCTCAAGCTGCGGGTTTTTTAGGGTTTTTAAACAAACGAATTTAAAAACCGTTATTGGTGGGCTGGGGGAATCTTAACTAAACATATAACCAACTGAAAAATAACAAAACCCACCTACAAGAAACCACTTGTTGTTACCATTGTTGTTACAATTTGTTTTTGTGTGGGTTCAAATTCGCGTTTTGCAGCTGAACTAACTTAATAACATAGATGCTTCTATATTTACTTTGCATTAAAAATGGATCTTGGTGTATTTTAAGAAGCAATCTTATAATGACTTATCAAAGCCTGCTAATGGTTAAAGGAATAACTATGCTAATCCGTATTATTTTATCTATCTTCCTTATTTTTTCTACAAGCTGTTTATCAGCAGAAATTGAATTAGGTATCAACTACGTAACTATAAAAAAATTAAATGTACGCAGCTCTCCCTCGATCAATGGGGATATTGTAAGTAAAAAAATTTTTAGACAAGGCGTAGAAGTAGTTGAATTAAAAAACGGTTGGGCAAGAATATATTTCCATGACAAAAACATTCAACATTGGGTTTCTGAAAAGTACTTAGCTCGAAAGCAGCCAAGTGCAACAATACTTGAGTCAGCAGACCATCACTTCATAAACGAGTTAATTCCAAGAACAATGAGCGATAAAGCGATCTACTATCTACTAAAGGTAAGTAAAAAAGAAAAAACAATAGTAACAATACATAAGCGAGTTAGTTCAAGGTCTATAGGCTACTCCAAAACCGAAATTAATTGCATATTCTCTCCAGCTTTGATCACCCAATTGCATTAACTTTGATCGCTT
>NZ_JASDDE010000130.1:0-1044 GCF_030407565.1 Pseudoalteromonas sp. APC 3694 | reverse complement strand
TGCCGTCTTAGAGCGCGAGAATAAAGAGCTCAAGCGAACGAATGATATCCTGAGGCAAGCTGCCGCTTTTTTCGCCCAAGCGGAGCTCGACCGCAAACAGAAGTAATAGTGGATTTTATTGATGCTTGCAGAGAGCATTACGGTGTCGAGTCAATTTGCAAGGAATTGCCGATTGCACCATCAACGTATTATTCTCATAAACAGATACAAAGAGAGCCTGAGCGACTGTCTAACCGCAAAAAGCGTGATGCTGAGCTGATAATACTCATTCGCGAAGTGTGGGAGGATAATATGTCAGTTTATGGTGCAAGAAAAATATGGAAGCAGCTACAGCTTGACGACCATCAAGTCGCCCGCTGTACAGTCGAACGATTGATGCGAGTTATGGGAATTCAAGGTGTTCGTCGGGGTAAAGCACATAAGACAACGATACCTGACGAGCAACAAGATAAGCCACTTGATTTAGTTAATCGTCAATTTACTGCTGAGCAGCCAAATCAACTTTGGGTAGCTGACATCACCTATGTTGCCACATGGAGTGGGTTTGTTTATGTCGCTTTCGTGATAGATGTTTTTTCACGATACATTGTAGGTTGGCGTGTATCAACGACAATGCACACAGAGCTTATTCTTGATGCGTTAGAGCAAGCTATTTGGCATCGTGGCAACCCCGAAGGGTTAATTCACCACAGCGACAGAGGCAGCCAATATTTGTCTATACGATACACTGAGCGACTTGCTGAAGCTGGAATTCAAGCGTCTGTAGGCAGTGTGGGTGACTCTTATGACAATGCATTGGCTGAAACAATAAATGGATTATTTAAAACAGAGATTATTCGCAGAAATGGCCCGTGGAAGAATGTTGATGCTGTTGAATACGCAACGTTAGAGTGGGTCAATTGGTTTAATAATCAACGCTTATTATCTTCAATTGGGTATATTTCACCAGCTCAATATGAAACAGACTACTATGATAATTTAAACGAGTCAGGTAAAGTGGCCTGACTTAAACAAACTGGTCTCCGATGAACTCGGGGCGATTCA
>NZ_JASDDE010000129.1:0-1172 GCF_030407565.1 Pseudoalteromonas sp. APC 3694 | reverse complement strand
CAAGGCATAATAATCACCTTGGTCACGTAAAATATGAGCGCTACTTTTCTGAAACACTTTAATTCAATTACCGATCCTCGCATTGAACGCTGTAAAAAGCATGAGCTTATCGATATTCTCCTTTTAGCCATTAGTGCAGTAATCTCCGGTGCACAAGGATGGGAGGATATTGAAGATTTTGGGCATCTAAAACTTGATTGGTTAAAAAGATATGGCGCTTTCAACGCGGGTATTCCAAGACACGACACCATAGCCCGTGTCATTTGTCGGTTAAAATCAGATGAAATAGAGCATGCATTTCAATCTTGGATATCTTCACTTATTGAAACCACGGGTGCTGATATTATTGCTATGGATGGAAAAACTGCACGTCGTTCATTTACAACCAAAGATAGAAAAAGTGCTTTACATACCGTCAGTGCATGGAGCTGCCAACACCAGTTAGTTTTAGGGCAAACAGCCGTTGATAGCAAAACAAATGAAATCACAGCCATACCTGAGTTACTCACCATGCTAGATATTGAAAATAGCATCATTACACTTGATGCTATGGGCTGCCAGCAAGAAATAGCGAAACAAATAATTAAACAAAAAGCTGATTATATCCTAGCGCTCAAAGGTAACCATTCAGGTATGCAGAGTGAATTAGAAGCTTGGTGGCACAAGAGTGAGCGCGAAGGATTGACCAATAGCAACTATGATAAACATACCGAAATAAGCTCAGGGCATGGGCGCATTGAAACAAGGGTTTGTCAGCAATTGCTTATTGATAAAAGCTGGTTAGATAAAATCTACCAATGGTCTGGCTTAAAGAGTGTTATTCAAGTAACCGCTGAGGTTCACGATAAATCATCAGGTACAGACACGATAGAAACGCGTTGGTATATTAGTTCGTTAGCGTTAGGTGCGGAGCAAGCACTTAATGCGGTACGAAGCCACTGGCAGGTTGAAAGTATGCATTGGATGTTGGATATGAACTTTAGGGAAGATGAATCAAGAATCCGTAAGAAGCAAGGACCCCTTGTTTTTAACGTAATGAGAAAAATAGCCATGGCGTTATTTAAACAAGATACAACTAAAACAGCCAGTATGGCGAGAAAAAAGAAAATGGCAGGGCTAGACGATGATTATCGCTCAACCCTGTTAGAATCTGGGATTAAAATGCGCTAGCC
>NZ_JASDDE010000128.1:0-1223 GCF_030407565.1 Pseudoalteromonas sp. APC 3694 | reverse complement strand
TCTTCCTGATACCTAATACCTTTATCTTCCTGATACCTAATACCTTTATCTTCCTAATACCTTTTATTTAATCTAAAAACAAAAAACCCAGCATAAGCTGGGTTTTTGAATTCTTGATAACGTAAATATTAACGCTTTGAGAACTGTGGACGCTTACGCGCTTTCTTAAGACCCACTTTCTTACGTTCAACTTTACGTGCATCACGAGTAACGAAACCTGCTTTACGAAGTTGTGGACGTAGTGACTCGTCAAACTCCATAAGTGCACGAGTGATACCGTGACGGATAGCACCAGCTTGACCAGTAGTACCACCACCGGCAACGGTGATGTGAAGGTCAAATTTTTCAGTCATGTCTACAAGCTCAAGAGCTTGACGAACAACCATGCGTGCTGTTTCGCGACCAAAGTACTCTTCTAAAGAGCGCTTGTTGATTACGATGTTACCAGTGCCTGGGCGTAAGAATACGCGAGCACTTGAACTTTTACGACGACCTGTACCGTAGTATTGATTTGCCATGATAGTGCTCCTTAAATGTCTAGAACCTGAGGCTGTTGTGCAGCATGGTTATGCTCAGTACCCGCGTAAACTTTAAGTTTGCGGAACATAGCGCGGCCTAAAGGACCACGTGGCAACATGCCTTTAACAGCTTTTTCGATGATCATTTCAGGCTTTGCAGCTTGAAGTTTATCAAAAGTAGTAGACTTAAGACCACCTGGGAAACCAGAGTGAGCGTAGTACACTTTATCTTTGAATTTGTTACCAGTAACAGTAACTTTCTCAGCGTTGATAACGATGATGTAATCACCAGTATCTACGTGTGGTGTGTACTCAGCTTTGTGCTTACCGCGTAGGCGATGAGCGATTTCAGTAGCGATGCGACCTAAAGTTTTATCTTCAGCGTCAACTACGTACCAGTCACGTTTTACTGTTTCTGGTTTAGCAACAAACGTTTTCATTTATAAAAATCCAATGTTTTTCAATTAAAACCACAGGTAGTTATTATTAACTACCGCTCTAAGTATGCTACAACCCCTTCGAGTTTTAGACTTTTTCGCCGCTCACAAGTGGCTAAACTATATGAGGACATAGAACGCAACGTGGCAGACGCGGGAGTATACCAGCACTTAAATCGCATTGCTACCGGCCGGTTGTTTTTTCCGCAAAAAGTTTTAGGTTTTAGGTTTTAGGTTTTAGGTTTTAGGTTTTAGGTTTTAGGTTTTA
>NZ_JASDDE010000127.1:0-1256 GCF_030407565.1 Pseudoalteromonas sp. APC 3694 | reverse complement strand
ATGTGGTGGGTGATACTGGACTTGAACCAGTGACCCTCGCCTTGTAAGGGCGATGCTCTCCCAACTGAGCTAATCACCCGCATCTAAACAACACCACATTGCTGCGTTGTTGTGGGGCGCTATTATAGATAGACTTGTAAATGTGTCAACACTTGAATGATAAAAATGTGCTGAATGAAGCTTTTATAATCAATGCAATGCAAATAGTGTTCACTTTATCAACAAGGTAACATAAAACGAACAATAAGCAGCTTTGGCTAGGGGTTAAAATAACTATATTTATATTCACTAAAGTGAGTTCTGTTGCTTTTTAAGGATGAAAATTAATTCAATTTAGTAGTAATTGATTTGCCGAGTCAGGGTTGCAACCAAGAAATCAAAGTAAAGCTTTCTAGTTCAGATCATCCTGCCTATGTTATTCAATTGTTTAAACCACTCAAATTAGCAAGTTGTTTATCGCTTAGCATAGCTAAGCTTTACAATTAGCATTTAATAAAATCCAGCTAGACTATGATGGAAGTAGGCCCGTTTTAGGAGAAAAGCAGTGATAACTCAATTTGCATATAAATGTATACCTTTTGAGTCCGATGTGAATAGGTGCTTTTAGTATTACAGGGTCGTTATGCTCAACTCAAACTTAAATGTGGCACACTTAACGTAGCTCATGGTTACTAAATAGTATGAAAATCTACTTTTTAGCATGTATGATAGCCAGTTTGTTGAAAATTAAACCATTTAAATAATGTCGCACAAAAAACTGTTGACTTTATTTTGGGGGGTGCATAGAATGCGCCCCGCACTAAGCGATACACGACGTGGTTATCACCGAGCGTATTGAATAAGTTGGGGCTATAGCTCAGCTGGGAGAGCGCTTCGCTGGCAGCGAAGAGGTCTGCGGTTCGATCCCGCATAGCTCCACCAATTTTTAGTGTTTGTCCTAGGGTAACAGTTTTCTGTGTCCCCATCGTCTAGAGGCCTAGGACACCGCCCTTTCACGGCGGTAACAGGGGTTCGAATCCCCTTGGGGACGCCACTTAACTTTTTAGTTAAAGGCGGTTTTACCGAGAAAATAGCGTAACACATAAAGCTCGAGTCTTTATTTGTACTATACGCCATTACCTTAAGAGCTCAGGATGTGAGTTAAACTAATCAATCGTCCTAGTGACACTTTTTAGTGTCCCCATCGTCTAGAGGCCTAGGACACCGCCCTTTCACGGCGGTAACAGGGGTTCGAATCCCCTTGGGGACGCCACTTA
>NZ_JASDDE010000126.1:0-1367 GCF_030407565.1 Pseudoalteromonas sp. APC 3694 | reverse complement strand
GATGCCCGTCGCCCGTTACCCTTTAACCAACTCTTTCATATATTCAGTAAACTCAGCACCTAACGTTTCATGGCGCATGCTGTATTCTACAATCGCTTTTAAATAGCCGAGTTTATCACCACAGTCGTGTGAGCGACCACTCATATGAAACGCTTCTACCGTATCAATAGCCAATAATGCATCAATCGCGTCTGTAAGCTGTATTTCACCACCTGCGCCTACATGAGTTTTAGCGAGTAATGGCCAAATATTTTTACTTAGAACATAACGGCCAACAACCGCTAGGTTTGATGGTGCATCATCAACAGCAGGTTTTTCAACCATTTTTTTAATTGCTGCACTTTCACCAGCAGCAAGCTCTACACCATTAATATCAGCAATACCATATTTACTTACATCTTCTTGCGCTACAGGCTCCAACATAATTTGGCTTGCACGTGTCTCGCTAAAGCGCTTTAACATCGCTGCAAGATTCTCTGTCTTTTGGTCTGCCGTATATGCATCTAGTATTACATCAGGCAATAAAACAATAAAATCATCGTCGCCCACAATGGGCTTAGCACATAAAATAGCATGCCCTAAGCCTTTAGCTTCACCTTGGCGAACGTGCATAATAGTAACATCTGCTGGGCAAATAGAGCGCACCTCATCCAGCAAAGTACGTTTTACACGTTTTTCTAATGTAGCTTCAAGTTCAAAACTGGTATCAAAATGATTTTCAATGGCATTTTTAGAGCTATGCGTTACGAGTACAATTTCTTTTATACCCGCAGCAACACACTCATTTACTATGTACTGTATAAGTGGCTTATCAACCAAAGGCAACATTTCTTTAGGAATGGCTTTGGTCATAGGTAACATACGTGTGCCTAAACCGGCAACAGGAATTACAGCTTTCACAAATAGTCCTTTAATTAAATCATTCTTATATTGTTATAAATTACCAGCTAAATAATATATCTAAGCTGAACATTTTTAATTTTTTTTAAGTAATGTTTGAGTAAAACAACATCATCAAAAAAAGAAAAAGACCGAGCTCAAATTAGGCTCGGTCTTTTTTAACGTTTAGTTATAACGTCTATTTTTTTATATCTTAATCTAAGCTTTCTTATTTGTTATAAAAATCTTTATACCAAGTAATAAACTCGGCAACACCTTTTTTAATACCAACTTTTGGCTTGTAACCTGTTGCTGCAAATAAATCTTGGGTATCTGCATAGGTTTGGTATACATCACCGGGCTGCATTTCACGGAAGTTCTTTTTAGCTTCAATACCTAGCTCATCTTCAATGGCTTTTACAAAGTCCATTAAACTAGGGGCTGTTGATCTTTGTAGTACATATATCAATCAGCCCACATTGGTAGCC
>NZ_JASDDE010000125.1:0-1424 GCF_030407565.1 Pseudoalteromonas sp. APC 3694 | reverse complement strand
CCAAAGTCTTCAATAATGGCTTTGGTGTAGGCTTTTTCATCCATTTTATCAACATTGGCTTTCCACCAGTTTTGCACAATGTCTTTGCTTTCTTGATCAACTACATCGTGCCCCTCACGCGTGTCAGGAGCCGACATTGCCACAACTGATGTAACGGTGCCAATTTTATCTAATGCCTCTTTGTAGCGTATTGCAGAGGCTTTAGAGTCACAGGCTAGTTGGCCCTTTAAACCTTGATGCTTAAAGTTTTGAAAATGGTCGGCAATATCGTAAGCAATTAACATAATGCGATCGGCAGTTTGATAAATCTGACCTTTTTGCGAAAACTTTCTTTTTAAATCAGTTTTTTGTTTGTCGCTCAGCTTACTGGTACTACGATCAAACCATGCATCAATCGCCTTATCGTTAACGTTTAGCTCAGGAATACGTTCTTCATACAGCAATGGGGTCACGGTTTTATCTTCAACCGCTTGCTGCATCGTGTAAGAGTGAATGATTTTACCGAATTTGTTTTCGGTCTTATCGTCTTTTAATAGCGGCGTACCTGTAAAGGCGATAAACGCAGCTTTAGGCAGGGTTTGCTGCATACGGATATTATTTTCACCGTTTTGGCTGCGGTGACCTTCATCCACCAACACAATAATATTAGGGCTATCGTTGTAACAGTCTTTGTGTTTTATGGCAGAGCCAAACTTATTAATGATCGAGAAAATAACGCGTTCGTTACCTTGACCAATTTGCTCAGCCAAACGCTTACCTGTGGTCGCCATAGCATCTTTTTTATCGCGGTCGGTAAGTACCCCACCCGAAGCAAACGTACGGCTTAGCTGGTCTTCTAAATCAACGCGGTCAGTAACAATAATTACGCGGCACTTGGCAAGCTCTTCAAGCCAAATAAGTGCTTTTGATAAAAACACCATAGTAAACGACTTACCACTGCCCGTAGTATGCCAAATAACACCACCTTGACGTGCGCCAGTGTCATCAAACGTATTAATACGCTCTATCAGCGCCTTAATACCAAATACTTGCTGATAACGCGCAACAATTTTGCCTGCTTTTTTATCAAACAAAGTAAACAGGCGGGTCATATCCAGTAGGCGTTCAGGGCGTAATAAACTTACAATCAGCCTGTCTTGGTCGGTTACCGTCAGTTCACCTGCGGAAATAAGTGACTGGTAATCTGTTTTATCTTTTGCAGGGCGATGATTAAAGAGCGCATTTAATTGCTCATCACGCAGTGTATGGTTTTTAAGCCTAACAAATTCAGCTTCCGGTATTTGCTCTTCTTTCCACTTAGCCCAAAACTTCTCAGGGGTGCCGCACGTTGCATACAAGCCCTCATGTCCATTTATGGCTAACAGTAACTGGCTATAGGCATATAAATGCGGTATTTCATCTTGCTTTTGGTTACGAATATGCTG
>NZ_JASDDE010000012.1:0-82644 GCF_030407565.1 Pseudoalteromonas sp. APC 3694 | reverse complement strand
ATGTTGATAAAATGGATGAAAAAGCCTACACCAAAGCCATTATTGAAGACTTTGGCAGAGATGACGGCCCTGACATCATGATAGTGGTTGATAAACTGCTAACGGGCTTTGATGAGCCAAAGAACACCGTACTGTATATTGATAAACCTCTAAAAGAACATAACCTTATTCAAGCCATTGCCCGTGTAAACCGTTTACATAGCAAAAAGCAGTTTGGTTACTTAATTGATTACCGAGGCATTTTAAAAGAGCTTGATACCACCATTGAAAAGTACCAAGACCTTGCGGAGCGAACTCAAGGCGGCTTTGATATTGATGATCTGAAAGGTTTATATAACCGAATGGATACGGAATACAAAAAGCTTCCGGGGCTGCACAGCGATTTGTGGGCGATATTCGATGGTGTTAAAAACAAACAAGATGGCCCCGCTTTACGCCAAGCACTAGCACCGAAAGTGCATGAGGTTGATGGTAAGCTTACCGACACCAACCTTAAAAAGCGTGATGATTTTTACTCAATACTTACGGCATTTTCAAACTGTATGAAAGTAGCGCTGCAATCTGCCACCTACTTTGAAGATAAGTCATTCGACAACAAGCGCGACCTATACAAACGAGACTTAAAAGCCTTTGTAGATTTACGTAAACAAGTACGTGAGGATGCCGACGAAACCATTAACTATGACGAATACGCAGAAGATATCCGTAGCTTGCTCGATAAACACATAGCGGGTATTGAAGTAAAAGAACCTGACGGGGCGTATTTAGTCGGTAACTTGGGCAAAGACGTTAAACCACAGGATATGAGCGATGACGAAGCGCGTAACCAAACAGATAAAATCACTGGCCGAATCACTAAGATGATTGAGCAAGACTTAGCTGACGATCCGTATGCGCAGGAATATTTTTCTAAGATGCTTAAAAAGGCCATTGAAGATGCCAAAGCGATGTTTGATGCGCCAGTAAAGCAGTACATATTGTTCGCTGATTTTGAGCAAGAAGTAAAAGACCGCAAGATCGCTGATGTTCCCAATGACTTTATGGATGACGCAGGCAAGTTAAACAAACATGGCCAAGCCTATTTTGGCCTGTTCAAACATTTATTCGATAGTGAGCTTTTAACTGAAAAGGCACTGGATAATGAGAAATTGGTAGCGCTTGCTTTTGATATTGATGCCGTCGTAAATGACGCGGTTGCTGAGTATTCCATTAATCCAGCAGAGATTGAAAACGCTATTCACATGAAGTTATTACCCATACTGTTTGCTGAGCTTGGCCTTGATAACGCACAAAAGCTGATTGAAGAAGTGTTAAAACGAGCAAGGTTAGGATTATCACGAGGTGATTTTTAGTGTCTAATTTAACATTAGCTGCTGAGATCCAAACAACGACCAATGAACACGGTGTTTTTACTTATGGTAACGACACCATTCGCTATGAGGTTATTCGTAAAACAAAGCCTAGTGATACCGCTAAAAAAGTAGCACGTAAGGTCATTATTAAGGTTCACCCTGATCAGCGTGTTGTTGCGACTGTGCCTTATGATGCGAGTGATGACGCTATTGTTGATGCCATGCATAAGTGTGCAAGATGGATATGGCAAAGTATTAATGACTTTGCAAAGCAAAAAGACACGGTATTACATAAACGTTATGTAAGTGGCGAAACCCAATTTTATTTAGGTAAGCGCTATGTACTCAAGGTCATTGTTGATGCTGAGCAAGTGCCCAGTGTGAAGCTCAGCCGAGGCAAATTGAACGTCACACTCAAGTATGAAATAAGCAAAGATACTGCCCCGGATAGTCAAGGTAGCCGCGCTGCGAAAATTAAACCACTTATTGACAAATGGTATCAACACAAAGCTAAAGCTATTTTTCATGAGCGACTAGCCGAATTGCTGCCTAAAGCTTCATGGGTAACAGGCATTCCGTCTTTTCGTGTGATGGCAATGAAAAAGCAATGGGGAAGCTGCTCTACCAAGGGTAACTTGATGCTCAACCCACACCTTGTTAAAGCCCCGAAAGAATGTATTGATTACGTGATACTACACGAGCTTTGCCATATTGTTGAACACAATCACAGTGAGCGCTTTTGGCGTTTACTAACTCAAGTAATGCCAAACTGGAAAGAAGTAAAAGCTAAACTGGACGATATGGCTGAGATGTATTTAAATGAGTAAAGCACTTCTTAGTAATTTAACTAATAAGTGTTGAAGCTATTACTAATCACTACCGGTGTGCTAGATCTGACGTTACTTATTTTTAAGCATATGGCTGTTAGTTTAGATTTGAGCTACTCCCTAAATATACTTATTCTTTAATGGTTTTATTAGCCTATTTTATTTGCATCGATAGCTGATTTAGGCATATCTAAGCCTTGCTTTTTTGATAAAACCTTCGCTTTGACACAGTTCAATAATGATGAGAAGCTATTGCAAAGCATGCTTACTAAGTTAGCGGTGTTAAGTGAGTCATATTCCGCTGAGCTTCAAAAAGACATACCTAACCTGAACTCTGGTTAAGAGATTTACTAACATATTGAATCATCGTTATATTTAATTTTATTTTCTCTAGCCAGAGGTTTTCAGTGAAAACAAGGCGAATTTACGCGTCAATAGCTGGCCTATTGCAAGTAAATTCAACGCAGTTAGCGCTGAAAACAGCTGCTTGAGATAAGTTTATTATCCGGAGCTCAGGTTACCTACTATTGAAATGGTACGCTTAGTGCATAGTCTAAAAGGGATTGCAGGAAACTTAGGGTTTAACCGATTATTATTATGTGCTCAACATACTGAGCAATTATTAAAAGTGGGCGACAAGAACGCTAATGCTGCAATTAAAGAGCTGATAATACAGTTAAAACAAGTTCATATTTATATAAAAATTTTAGATGTAAGCAATGATAAATAAAGCAAAAATATTAATTGTAGATGACGATGCGCTTAACCGAATCATTTTAGAAAAAACCTTAAGCGATGAGCATGATGTTTACTTAGTGACAAGCGGTGAAGACGCGCTGGCGTTTGTTAAACACACGCCAGTAGACTTAATCATTTTAGATATCATGATGCCTGGTATGAATGGTTATGAAGTACTCGTACAGCTAAAAGAGAACAGTATAAGCCAGGCTATTCCTATTATTTTTATCTCTGCAAACAACCGTCATGAAGATGAGGTAAAGGGGCTAGAGCTCGGCGCAATGGATTATATTGGTAAGCCATTTAGTGCCGCTATTGTGAAAGTTAGAGTGCGGAACCAGTTATTAATTAAGCAAAAAAATGATTTGCTAGAAATACTTGTCTCTATTGATGGCTTAACAGAAATACCCAATAGACGTTATTTAGATGAGAACTTAGAAAGAGAGTGGCGTAGAAGTAAGCGTAACAACTCTCCTTTGTGCGTTTTACTCATAGATATTGATCATTTTAAACGTTATAACGACTACTATGGCCACCGAGCTGGAGACGAATGTTTAAAAACAGTGGCAAAAACGTTAGCCGCGCAATGTGAGCGTGGCGGTGATTTTGTTGCGCGTTACGGCGGTGAAGAATTTGTGGCCGTATTACCAGAAACCAATCAGCAAGGTGCAATCGCTTTTGCCAACAAGTTACGTAACGCCGTTAATGATTTGAATATTGAACATAATGCGTCTTTAAACGCTACACACGTCACCATTAGCATCGGTATTGCTTCTAGTGAGAGTAGCCAAGCTTACACTGAAAAAGCATTGTTAGAAGAAGCTGACTCCGGTTTGTATAATGCGAAAAAGTTAGGGCGCAATCAAATTAGCGCCCAATAAATGCTGTAGTTACTTAGTTTGTCAGCATTTGCAGTGCTGAGGCACCAATACCAACTAATTTATCATTTTTAAATACCAACGGTGTGCATTCATCTTTAGTCATTTTACCATCTGAATGGATGCTGTGCGTTGCATAAAATAAGACTTGGTAAACATCCTCTTCTTTTTTGAGTAATTCGGTGAAGTCAGGTGTTTTTAGGGTTTTTAATACCGACTGATAAGAGCTATCCATTGCCAAGCCTGAAATAATTTCACGATTATTCTTATGTGTTGCTTGCCAGCTAGAAGAACTATTACCAGCCCAATGACCTTCCGCTTCGCCATCGGATACAGCAATAACACAGCCAGTTAAAAAAGGAGCGGTGAGGGCGGCGATTAAAAGCGTTTTTTTCATTTTTTATTATCCTAGATGATTAATTACAGACTTTAGAGCAAAGACTAGGCCAGTTTTTTAATCCTTTAAAAATCAATGGGTTGTTATTGTTGTGTTTGGTGGGGTGGTGGCTTTTTTAAGAAATAAAATTAAAAAGCCACTTTTTAGTTATTTTGACTAACTTAATTTAACGGTATTAAACCAAGCGATTACGCGACTCTTGTTGACTAAATGCAGCGATATTTAAACTCACTTCTTTAACCAAGCGCACAATAGATTCGGTACTGGCCCACGCGATATGTGGGGTTAGTAGTAAGTTATCTCCCGTGTAATTGGCCAGTGGATTGTTGTGCTCAGCAGGCTCTTTGGTTAGTACGTCAACACCTGCACCAGCAATCACATTGGTTTTTAAGGCTTGTGCTAAGCCGGCTTCGTTAATGATCCCCCCGCGCGCGGTGTTAATAATAAGCGCAGTTGGTTTCATCATTTTTAATTCATTAAGCGTAATTAAGTCACGCGTTTCATCATTAAGTGGGCAATGTACGCTGATAATATCCGCTGTTTTTATTGCAGTTTCAAAAGGCGTGCGTCCTTGGCGACACTCAGCACCTTTGCGCTCTGCAACAATGACATGAGCACCAAAGGCTTCAGCCACTTTAGATACAGCATTGCCCAGAGTTCCCCCACCAATAATGGCTAATGTTTTACCTTGAATGTCATTAAAGCTGTAATCAAGGCGACAAAACATGTCACTTTTTTGCCATGCGCCTTGTTGGCAGTCCGCTTGGTAGCGATGAGTATTGCCTAATAAGTTAGTAATTAACGAAAAGGTATGCTGCACAACCGAGGGGGTTGAATAACCAGCAACATTGGTTACCGCAATGCCTAAATCTTTCGCGGCATTTAAATCAACATTATTGGTGCCGGTGGCACTAACACAAATAAGTTTGAGTGATGTTAATTGTGCCATGGTGTCACGATTAATCACTACTTTATTGGTGATTAACACCTCTGCATTTTGGCTATGTGCTAGCACTTGCTCTGGGCTAGTTAGCTGATGCACGGTAAGCTTTCCCAGTGCTGAGATACAATCAAGTGAGGTGTTTGCCAGTGTGGCGTTATCAAGAATTGTTATGTTCACGGTGTGTCCTAATAGTGTATGTGTTAAGGGAATAATAACCCCTGTACGCAAAATGCTTGTGATAAAAAGAGTATCATCTATTTGAATGTTATTGGGTTTATCATGTTGCGTTTACATTAGCAGTTGTAGAGCCATATTTAAATGTGGTCTGCCCACTGACGGTTAACTTGCATGTTATTATGATCAACTGCCTTGCTAAGTTAACTTGAACAAAGTGCTGTTAGTAGGGTCTACCCATTTAAATTAATAATTAATAGCCATAGTTTATACGTATGCGTTGTTAGCAAGACAGCTTGGCTCGGCGTTAAACTATAACGCTATGAAAACTCAGTAAATCGAACTTTAGTATTGCTAGTTTCGTATTTTTGATTGAGTTATAATCAAAATCAGACACAGCGGGGCGTTTTAACGCGCCGTTTTTAACTTTGTAGATGCAGTAAATGATTGAATTAGAAGATAAGTACGCAGATATAAGACCTTACAATGACGATGAAGTTGCTGCCTCATTAGCGCGATTAATTAACGATAATGCGTTTATTGATGTAATTGCAAAATACAATTTGCCACGCTTTATATCCGCAGTTGGGTTTTTAGCACGCGCTATAATAAAGCATCAGTTGCGCAAAAAGTGGGGCAAAGTTAAAACGGTTGAAGATGTACAAAATGAAGTGGCACATTACTTAAATAAATTAATAAAACGTACCACCTCAAAAGTCACTTTTTCTGGCTTAGAAGACTTAGACCCTAATCAAGCCTATCTTTTTGTTTCAAACCACAGAGATATTGTACTTGACCCTGCACTGGTTAATTGGGGCTTATTCCAGCATAAAATGAAAACAGTGAGAATTGCGATTGGCGATAACTTGCTGCAAATTCCTTACATTACTGAGCTTATGCGCTTAAATAAAAGTTTTATTGTGAAACGCTCAGCAAAAGCCCCAAAAGAGATGTTAAAAGCGCTGACTCAGTTATCGGCTTATATTTATGATTCACTCAGTAGCGGGCACTCAATTTGGATTGCACAAAAAGAAGGGCGCGCTAAAGATGGGGTTGATCAAACTGATCCTGCGCTTTTAAAAATGTTGCAACTTAATGGCCGTAAACAAAAGAAAGAATTTGGCGAATACATTAAAGAGCTCAAAGTGGTGCCGGTTGCAATCTCTTACCAATACGAACCATGTGCAATTGCCAAGGCAAAAGAGCTATATCATAAACAACATCATGGCAAGTATGTTAAATCGGCGGGTGAAGATATTGCCAGCATTGTTGAAGGGTTTAGTTCAGCCAAAGGGCATGTGCATTTATCGTTTGGTCAGCCCATTGAGTCAGGTTGTGACAGTGCCGATGAACTGGCAAAAACCATTGATAAGCAAATTATTGATTCGTTTTACTTACACCCAGGCAACTTTATTGCTGCTGGTTGCACTGAGGCGGTGATCAATAAAAATGACGCAGCACAGTTTGAAGAACGTTTGGCCAAGGTGCCAGAAGAGTTAAGGGCTTTGGTTTTAGCTATGTATGCCAAGCCATTTCATCGAAAAACACAAGTAGATGAACAAAGCTGTGAGCAGTAATTAACAGTTTAAGCTAACAACAAAGCAGCAATTTATTTGCTGCTTTTTTTTTGCACAAAAATAGCGCTATACTCAGGCTATGCTTTTAATACCGGAGGGTAAAATGCAACAAATTGAAATATTTGATATTCCTAGCCCTTGTAAAGGTATTTGCTTAGTTAATAATCGCGGTTATTGCAAAGGCTGCTATCGCAGTCGCGATGAACGTTTTTCTTGGAATTCGTTAACGAATTCCCAAAAGAAAAAAGTATTGAATTTATGCCAGCAGCGCTATAAACGTTACTTACAGCAAAAAAATAAAGTGGCACAATCATCACCGCAAGCAGATCAACAAGGTTTTGATTTTTAAAACTGTAGGTTGTATTTTGACCTGAGTTTTGCAACTGCGCCGTTATTGTGTAACTTATCCAGTGTTGCTTCTAGCTGGGGAACAATATCCGCATGACTGTTATGTAAATAATGATAAAGCGGGTAGGTTGTAACTACTTGTTTTTCATAGCAGCCTAAAGAGGGGGGAATGGTTTTATTTGCCATCGCAAAATCAATAAGTAACGCTCCTTGTACTTTTTGCTGGATCAGTAAGTTAAGCTGCGTATTATTATTTTTAACTTCAATTACCTTACCTTGAAAATCAATACTGTCTAAATATCGCTGTTGCACAGGGTAACTGGCAATAATGGCAATGCTATCTATGGTTTTAGTGGAGCTGGGCTCACAGTGTTTATAAAGCTCAAGGTTAAATTTAAAGAGTGGATAGTTAACTCGAATTAAATTTTTATAGGCACTTTCAATACTGATATCGCGAGCAAGCTGCCCATCCAACATGCCATTATCCGCTGCAAATAATGCATTTTGACGATTAAAATCGACAATATTTAGTTTAAAGCCCATATCTGCATAGGCCAATTGTAATAGCTCAATGGTATAGTTTGCTTGTTGAGTGTTTTGCGGGCGATTAAATGTGTAGCTATAACTGTGCGCAAAAGACATATTACTAAAAACTAAGCACAGTAATACCAGCAATCCGTTAAAGCGTTTAAGCACGTCAGTATTTCCAATTAATTGCGGCAAGATAATAAGCGGCTATAGTAACAAATTGTCTGTCTTTTGCACAGTTTGCATTAGTAATCTTGCAACAGTTACCACCAACAATTATTGATTACGTTGAATTATTTACAGTCGCTTATTTTTATTAGTTATTGAGTTAGTTTTTTATAAGTTTAAACGTATAATCTACGTTTTATTGAGCGAGGGGTTGTTGACCTTTGCGGATGAAAATTTGTTCAAACTAGGGGCGCTCGGCGCGAGTTGTTTAATCTAGTGGGCTAGTAAAAGTCGAGCAAAGCCTCCGTGTGCTGCTCACGGCCCTTACCTGTATTCATGCAGGCAACAATAAGTTTATAGCCCCTAATAATTGGAGTGAATATGAGTTTTAATCTGTGTAACTTGCCGCGAGAGCAAAAGTATCAAATTCAGTTAGATTACGAGGCCTCATTTTGGGCTTATCAAATTAAGCGCGGTAAAAAAACGCGTGAGCAAGTGTACGACACTCTGCATAGTCGTCCTGTTGCAGAGCAAGGTGTTTTAAAACAAAAATTTGAGCAGTATTTGGCTATTATGCTTAGCTAGGGTTTGCCTACTATGCTTGTAATTAAACAATTAGAATCAATTAAAACGCCCTTAGTTAATAAGTTTTATACGTTACATCACGTCCGCGGCCGTGCTAACAAACAGGATCAAGTCTGGGTCGCTTACGATAATAATACGATTATTGCCGCCTGCCGGTTACAGAATAAGCCCACTTTTTTATTTTTATCAACGGTGTTCGTGGCTCCTTCTTATCGTTTAAAGGGGGTGGCAACCCAGTTATTAGTTGCCCTTTTAAATGCGCAAACAGAACCAGTTTACACCTTTGCTTATCAACGCCTTACTGATTTTTATCAAGCACTTGGTTTTAACCAAGTGTTAACATATACTCCTGCATTATTAACGCTATTTGATGCCTATAAGCACCGAAATATTACCGCATTGAAATATCAATAAAACATAAATTAGCAATAGGACAAGCATGGGTATGAGTATTAATGGGTTTATCACAGCCATATTTGTGCTGTTTATGCTCATAAGCGTTGAAGTAACAGCGCAAGTAAAACGATTATCCCCAAGCGAAGGCTTATCTCAAAGTTACGTTAATACCATGCTTATCGATAACAATGGGTATTTATGGCTCTCTACTGAGGGAGGCCTTAACCGATACGATGGCTATCAAGTTATTCCAATCAATGGCCCTAATGGTGAGTTAGAAGAGGCGATCATCGATCGCATATATCAAGACCAACAAGGGCATATCTGGATTGCCTCCTTATTAGCAGGCTTGTTCAGATACGATCCGAAAACGGATACCTACCAACAATACATAGAAAAACCTGTCACAGAAGAGCAAATACTACAGCAGTCCGTTTTTACTATGTTAGCCACCGATGATAAAACCTTATGGATTGGACAAGGCCGAGAGTTTGCAAAACTCGATATAGACAACGGCTCTATTACCTCATTATTTACACTTCCTGAGCAATTTGAAAATGCGTTTGTGCGTACTTTGTTTCATTATAACGGTTATATTTTTATAGGTAGCACAGACGGCGCGTATGTTTTTAACATCGCAACACAGCAGGTAAGGCCACTCGAGTACTTGAGCGAAACGGATGTACATATTTATCAAAAGAATGTGAAATCATTTGCGCTAGGTAATAACAATCAGTTGCTTGTAGGTGCGGTTAAGGGCTTATACGCTGTTGATATTAGTAATTTAGAGGCAATGTTTAACAACCGCGAACAATCATTTACAAGCCAAAAATTACTGGCCGATTTGAATGTTTGGGATATTGATAATCAGCAAGGAGTGCTCGATTTAGCAACAGATAAAGGCCTGCTTTGTTTTAATTTAACTACTAAAAAAGTGGTAAAAAATAAACGTATCCAACAGAGTAAGTACACCCTCGCCGATAACAGTATTATTGATATGGTGAAAGATAAATCGGGCGGAATGTGGCTAGCCACTAAAACCGATGGTGCGTTTTATTTATCGGGCGACAATTACAAGTTTTATAATGTAGAGGGAAATGCACTGGTTGGGGATGGTTTATCACATCATTCGGTATGGTCAATTAAGGAGTTCCAAGAAAAGCTATGGTTAGGCACACACAATGGTTTAACTGCGGTTGATTTAAAAAGTAATCGCTCAAAGGTGTATTTAAAAGATTATAAAGTCGATTTACTGACCACAGAGTTTACTATTTTCAAAATTATGCCTTACAAAGATAAACTCTGGTTGCACTCAAACCGAGGATTATTCATTTTTGACCCGCAAACTCAGCAACTTACCCAACCAAAAACCAACAGTCCTACCAATCAGATTTTTTTAAATGATTGGATGCATGGCCTGACATTGCTACCAAACGGGGATTTGTATTTTGTACACCCAGATCATGGTATGTTTAAATATAATATTGATAGCCGACAATTAGTTCACTTAAAAGGCGAATTAGCACAATTTGACCCTTTTTTAGCGCATGGCTTTTTACCCCCATTACCGAACCAACCCGAGAAGCCATTATTTTTTAGTGGTGGCGTTTTATATCAATTTAACCCCAATGATTTAAGTTTAAACACCATTTATAAAGTGCCAAAACACCATGAAAATGTAGCCGTTAGTATTCTTTCCTACGTGGTAGATGGGCAAGACATACTTTGGCTATCGTTATCTAATTTTGGGCTGATTGGTATAGATGCAACGACCTATGAGTTAGTGCACACAATTGATTTAGATAAAAATAAACTCGGTACCTTGTTGTACGATATGGTTCTTGATGAAGAGGGAATGATTTGGATGAGTAGCCATAAAGGAATATGGCGACTAAATCCTGAAACAATTCATTTTCAGCAATTTACAACATCAGATGGGGTGCTCTCTGCTGAGTTTAATAATGGCGCTATGGCTAAGTTAGCGGATGGTCGAATTGCCTTCGGTAGCCTCAAGGGTTTTACCTACTTTGACCCTAAAGACAATAAAAATAGCCAAGGTTTATTAGATCAGGTCAATATCACGCGCATCAACTTAATGTCTCGGGACTTGTCTATAAATTTACAGCAGCCATTAAAAAATATCACTTTAAACCATGATGATATCGGGCTTGAGATTGCATTTTCAGCGATGTCATTTAGCTTCCAAGAGCGCATTATTTATGAATATCAGCTCGATAAAGGTAAAAAAAGTTATACCCGAAATAATCGAGTGGTGTTTCCTAAATTAAACCCCGGCAGTTACCAGTTAAAAGTCTGGGCAAAAGACCCACTGACCGGCGACTATACTGCGCCAGCCACGTTAAATATTAAAGTGAAATATCCGCTATGGCGTGCTCCATACTTTTTAGCGCTTTATGCCATTTTATTGATCACCATAGTGACTGCATGGGTAATGAGGCGCAACAAAATACAGCGTATCTTATTGGCAGCACACAAAGAAAGCCAAGACAGTGAGGCGCGTTTAAAGCTTGCACTAGAGGGAAGTGAGTCCGGGGTATGGGATTGGCAGGCGAGCCAGTTAAATATTTATCAGCCTAGATTAGTCAACGAATTAGGCTACGAGGATGACTCGGTGAGTTTAGATGCCTACCTAGAAAAAATTCACCCTCAAGAGCGTGCTATTTTTAGGTTGGAGTGGTTAGAATTTTTATCAACAGATAAAGGGTATTTTAATTGTACCTACCGATTACGCCACGCCAAAGGTCATTGGCGCTGGTACAAAGATTTTGGCAAGGTGGTTGAATGGGACAAAAAAACGCCGCAAAAAGTAGCCGGTACGTATACCAATATGACACGCGAAAGGGTGTTTGAAGAGCATGCGCGGTTATTTACCGCCGCGTTTGAACAAACCCGAGATTGGGTGTTTATCTTAGATAAAAACTTTAATATACGTGCCTCAAATAAATCGCTGCAAAGCGCTTTTGGCTTATCAGCAGAGCCTCGTTCAACCCGTGCGCTTAATTTGGGAATGTCCCGCAGTAGCTATTTTGATTATTTACGAATTATGCAAAAGCTTGAAGTGGGCGAACATTTTTCATGTGAAGACACTGTCGTTCTGGCAAACAAAGAGCAACGCCATGTACTGGTTAAAATAAGCGCCGTAGCTGATGAAAGCCAAAGGCTGAGTAGTTTCGTGATTATTTTAACGGATATTCATGCACAAAAGTCAGCTGAGAGCGAACTGCATATACTGGCTAATTACGATTCACTTACTGGGCTGCCAAACAGAACCTTGTTTAACGACAGAGCTATACATGCCATCGATCAGGCGCGCCGCCATCAGTGTAAAGTGGCTTTGTTACACGTTAATATAAAACGGTTTAAGTATTTTAATGATTCATTTGGCACAGAAAACGCCAATGAGATAATAAAGCTGGTGGCGAACCGCTTGAAAACAGCATTACGTCCTTGTGATAGCGTCGCGCGTTTAGGCGGTGATGAATTTGTAATTCTAGTTGAAGATATTCAGCAAATAGAAGAAGTATTACTTATATGCACCAAACTAATGGATTGCGTGAGTAAAGACATTGTTATGAATCAGCAAAGCGTCAATGTACACCTAAGTATTGGTGTGGCTATTTTCCCTGATGATGCCGTGCATTATAAAGCACTATTGAAAGCATCAAATGTGGCGCTTTATTATGCTAAAGATGGCTTGGAAGGGTGTTATAAGTTTTACAAACAAGAAATGAATCAACGTGTTGAAAGAGCGATGCATTTAGAATCACAGTTGATCAAAGCTTATCATGAACATGAATTTTGTAATTATTATCAACCCATTATTAATGCGTCTACGCAAAAAACAGTGGGCTTTGAGGTGTTACTACGCTGGCCTTATAATCAGTTAGCGAGTACACAAGAGTTTGCAAACGTAGCTGAAAATATAGGTTTAATCACTAAAATAATGCTACAAACATTTAAGCGTGCTTTGGTGCAGTTAGCTCGTTGGCGTAAAGTGTGTCCTGATCTATACCTATCAATTAACCTCTCAGCACTGGATTTTGAATTTATCGGACTCGTCCCTGAAATATCCCAAGCACTAAACAATGCAGCACTGCCGCCCGAGGCTATTGTATTTGAAATAACAGAGTCTATTTTAATGCGAGACTCAGAACATGCGCTTAAAAATATGGACTTATTAAAGCAACTAGGCTGTAAGTTGTACATGGATGATTTTGGAACAGGGTATGCCTCGTTAACTTATTTGAAGCGCTTTCCGATTGATGTATTAAAAATAGATCGCAGCTTTGTGCAAGATATTGGTATTGATTCGGATAACGAAGCGATTATTCAATCTACACTAACTTTAGCAAGCAGTTTAGGTAAAGAGTGTATTGCTGAAGGGGTTGAAAGCGCACATCAGTTGGCTTTTTTAAAAGCGCAAGGTTGTAGCTACTTTCAAGGTTACTTGTTTAGTAAAGCGGTGCCTAAAGAGCAGGTGCTTGAGCTTATTGAGCACGATTGGCATCCTGTATTCTCACAAGCTTAAAGCGCCGCTTAATACATTATTTTATTAAGGAACCTGAACTCTGGATAATAAATCAATCTCAAGCAGCTATTTTCAGCGCTAACTGCGTTGAATTTACTTGCAATAGGCTAGCTATTGACGCGTAATTTCGCCTTGTTTTCACTGGAAATCTCTGGCTAGAGAAAAATAAACATAAATATCATTTTTGATTCAATACGTGAGTAAATCTCTTAACCAGAGTTCAGGTTAAGGACGCTTACCACAGTGACGGCAAAATAAGTGTGAGCTGCGTTTATTTAGCTCCGCTTTTATTGCTTTATTGGCCTCTAGTTTACTTAGCCCTAGTTTGTAGCGTAACTCCTCAAGGTGATGCATCTGCTCATCAGTGAGCTTACCATCGGTTATTTTCTCGTGGGTGGCATCTTCAAATAGCTGGCGACGTTTGCGTACTTGCTCTGAGAAACTCGACGCTAATAAACCGGTTGGTATGGCAACCATCCCCATACTCACCAAAGTGATTACGCCACCAAATAGTTTACCAATAGGCGTTATAGGTACAACATCGCCATAACCAACCGTAGTTAGGGTTGCCATTGCCCACCACATGGCTGCAGGAATAGAGCCGAACTTGTCTGGTTGAATGTCGTGTTCTAATAAATAAATACCGCAAGAGGCTAAAATAAGTACCACAGACATAATAAAAAATGCCGCCAGTAATGAACTCGATTCATCAATAAACGCCTGCAATAACAATTGCATTGCTCGAGAATAACGGGTGAGCTTAAATACCCGCAACAACCGCAGTACCCGTAAAAAACGTAAATCGATAGCAAAGAAAAACATTAATAAACTAGGCAAAATGGCAATTAAATCGATAATTGCCAGTGGTGATAAAATATATCGAATCCGTTTTTGTGTATTTGAGCAATTCATGGAGGCGTACTTTACGCGATCGACACAAGTCCAAGCACGTATTAGGTATTCAGCACTAAATATGGCAACCGATACCAGCTCTAACATTAAAAATTCGTTGTAGTACTCAGTGGCAATGCTATGCACTGATTCGAGTACGATGGCCACCACATTAATCATAATGATGCTGATCAGTATGACATCTAAAATGTGTCCCGCTCGCTGATACTTACCTGACGCTTCAAATACTTGGTTTATGGTTTGTCTTAGTTTACGCATAGTACCTATTACAATGTGAGCAGCATATTGATACTGCCTTCTTCAAAATCACGACTTATTTTAAACCCGAGTTTACGAGCCAACTCAATCATGCCGGTATTTTCTGGCAGGGTGATACCTTCAACCGTTTTCACGCCTTGGCGTCTGCAGTGAGAAATAGCCGCGTTCATTAAAATACGCCCTAACCCAAGTCCTTGGCAATCAGAACGTACCACAATGGCAAACTCTGCTTGTAAGTTATCGGGATCCATAATCACTCGCGAAACCCCTAATGTGTGTTGTTGCTCGTCTTGTGTTTGGGTAACAATAAATGCCATCTCGCGGTCGTAATCAATTTGCGTCATTTTAGCGAGTTGATCATGGTTAAATTGTGGCAATTCACCAAAAAAGCGCTTGTATCTATCTTCTTTGCTTAAGGAGCGGTCAAACTCTTGATGTGCCTGCTCATCTTCAGGTTTGATTGGTCTGAGCGTTGCTAAGGTCTTATTTTTTAGGGTCACCGTTTCAACCAGCTCAATAGGATAAGGGCGGATTGATAAACGTTTTCGGTGCGCCTGAACCTGATACTGATTTAGGTTCATGGTGGCATCAAGGACTAAAAACTGCCCATTACTGGCTAAAATAGGATTTAGCTCTAATGAGGTGATATCGGGTTGATCTACGACCAATTGAGAAATTCGAGTTAGTAGTGAACACAAGCGATATTTATCTACTTTTTCTGGCAGAATGCGATCTTTAAGAACTCCCTTATCATGGGCGGCGGCAATTAAATATTTAGCTAGGTTCATATTCAGTGGTGGCAAGGCCACCGCCGCTTGAGCGTACTCAAGCCCTGTGCCAGCTTCACCTAATAAAATAACTGGCCCAAAATTAGGCTCTGTTTTAATGGCTATGCGCAGCTCATTGGCACCTGCTCTAGGCGCCATTTTTTGTAACGAAAAGCCATCAATAATAGCATCAGGGTAGGTGTTTTTTATTCTTAACAGCATGGCAAATGCCGTTTGCTCGACCTCTTGTGCATCATTGAGGTTGAGTACTACGCCACCGACTTCAGACTTAGAGGGAATACTGGGGCTCATCAATTTTAATGCGACCGGAAAACCTAGCTCTATTGCTTGCTCTTTGGCCTCGGTAGGGGTGTAGGCTACTTCAGTTTGGATACAGTCTATACCGTAGCTACTTAAAATTTGACTCGCTTGATGGGTTGATAAGTAATGTTGCTCATCATTTAAAAACTCTTTAATAGCTGCTTTCGCTGCTACTTTATTAATAGTCGCATCATCGGTGTTTGATTCTGGCGTTTGGGTTAAATGTTTTTGGTTACGACGATAGCTTACTAAGTGCATAAAGGCACCTACTGCGCCTTCTGGGGTACGATAGGTCGGAATGGCGTTATTCGCGCAGATGCGTCTGGCTGCAAATGCAGCATCTTCTCCCATGAAATTAGTGATCACATACGGGCGTGCCATTTTCGGTAATTTATTCAGTGCCTCAACAATAACCTGAGCGTAATTTTCACTCGGGGCCAATGCCGATGGAGTATGAATGATCAGTAAGTTTTTAACTTCTTTAGCATTTAGTAATATTTCCAACGCATGCTTGTAACGCACTGGCGCAGAATCGCCAAAGATATCGACAGGGTTGGATGTTGTGTCTGAATGTGGGATCACTTTATTGAGTGCTTCGCGCGTTTCATCACTAAGCTGAGCAAGTTTACCTGAGCTTTGAATAAGTTCATCAACGGCCATCACTCCAGGGCCGCCGCCATTAGTTAATATAGTTAGCTGCTCTACTTGCAATAATTTGGGGTGCATTGCTAAGGTTTGAGTGGCGGCAAAGAGTTCACGCAAATCATTTACTCTTAACATCCCTGCACGTTGAAACATGGCATCATATACTGCATCTGAGCTTTGTTTTCCGCCGGTGTGTATTTCAGCGGCAAGAGCGCCTGCACTGGTTCTGCCCGTTTTAATGGCAATAACGGGCTTAGAAAATGCCGCCGCACGCGCGGCAGAAATAAAGCTGCGAATATCATTAATATTATCTATGTAAAGTAGGATAGCTTTGGTTTTAGCATCGCGGCCTAAAAAGTCGAGTATTTCGTCAAACTCAATATCTAAACAATCTCCCATAGATACAAAGTATGAAAAGCCAATTTCTTTATTTTTAGCCCAATCAAGAATCGTTGAACAAACAGCCGCTGATTGCGACACAAAAGCCAGTTTACCTGGCGTGGCAACAGTGTGCGAAAAACTCGCGTTTAAACCTATGTGCGGAATAAGTAACCCTAAGCAATTTGAGCCAAGCAGCGTCACTTTATGCTTTGCAGCGTTATCTTTAAGTTCTTGTTTTTGAGTACTTGTTAGACCATCAGCAATAATAATAGCGCTATGGCACCCCAGCGTACCTAGCTGTTCAATAATTTTCATTAAGGTGTTTTTATTGGTACAGATAACGGCTAAATCAGGTACTTTGGGGAGGGCTTCAATACTTGGGTAAGCCAATACGCCATGCACTGCAGTATGATTGGGTGTAACAGGCATGATGGGCCCTTTAAAGCCCCCTTGTAATAAATTACGCATTACCACATTACCAGCCCGAGTGGGGGTGTTTGATGCCCCAATAACAGCGACTGAGCTTGGATTAAAAAACTGGCTAATACGTTTTAGACTCATTGCGTTTCCTTGGCTGATTAAGTTTTGCTATCTATACCTTCTCAATGTAACCTGTTTATAGTGTTTTTTCGAGCGTGAACGTGCATATTATTGATATCGGTCAAGGAGACTAAGGTGAATAAAATATCGAATGTAACCGTTGTTATGGCAGCGGCGTGTTTAAGCATTGGCCTAATTGCATTGGGTTTTATTATAAAAGGGGCTGCGCTTGATATTAAAGGGATGGAGCGCACGGTGCAGGTAAAAGGGTTAGCTGAACGTGAAGTTGTGGCTGATACCGTTATTTGGCCTTTGCAGTTTAACGATGCCGACAACAATCTTGAAAAGCTTGTTGAGCGAGTTGAGCAAAAAAACGATGCGGTGATTGCTTTTTTAAAGTTACACGGCTTTGATGATCAAGAAATATCGACAGGTACTCAATCTATTATTGATAAGCAAGCCCGTGAATACGCGAATGATAACCAAAAGTTTAGGTATGTTATTAGCTCAAATATTATTGTTTACTCCAATGCTCCTGATAAAGTTAAAAACGCACTGAGCAAAGTGAGTCAGCTAGCTAAACAAAATATAGCTATTGTGCAAGACAACTATCAAACCCGTATTGAGTATATTTTTACTGGGCTTAACGATATAAAACCAGCCATGGTGCAAGAAGCCACAGAAAAAGCTCGTGAAGTGGCAGATAAGTTTGCTAAAGATTCAAATTCACGCTTAGGTAAAATTAAAACCGCTCGCCAAGGGCAGTTTAGCATTAGCGATCGGGATTCAAACACGCCGCAAATTAAAAACGTACGTGTTGTTACCAGCGTAGAATATTACTTATCAGATTAGAGCCGCCACTTGTTCAGTAGAGCGCTGTAAATAAGCGGCGCTCAGTAGCAAGGTTATCTCGCTTGGGGGATTATTTTTTAATGCCTCAAGTATTTGTAATTTTGCTGCAGGATTTTGTTTTTGCTCTATTTCTATTAATGCGAGCAAGGCCGAAAATTCATGTTTTACCGGAATGTTTGGCTTATGTGCATAGGCGATGTAACTGGCAACCGGAGTGAGCCCTTGCTTATTTGTATGTGCTAATGCATGTAGTAACTCTTCGTTAGATTCAAATAACATTAACGAGCGAACATAGTTAAAAGGCAGTTGTGTGGGCATTGCTTGCTTAAATACATTATGCAGGGCGTTATTGCCAGAGTCGTCTGTACTAATAAATCCCTTATTTAATTTAAGTGCAGGCGTAAAAAAACTCAGTGCGTCTAAACTGGTTAGTTTTTCAATAAACGGCGCTGGTGGCGTATTGGTGGTTAAAATACGCACGGCGATGTTTTGCATAAAATCGTATTTAATACTCATGCGTAGCGCAATTTCAAACAGGTAATTAAGCTGTATTACTTGCTGTGCCTCAGTGAGCTTTTTAAAATCGTTATCTAGCTCATCAAACTGCTGTTGTTTAATACGCGCATTGAGTAGCTGTATGCTTAGATCCATTCTGTTCTCCTTGAGTTCCAACTTTATCCTAGCTTAATTTACCTGAGCTCCGGATAATAAACTTATCTCAAGCAGCTGTTTTCAGCGCTAACTGCGTTGAATTTACTTGCAATAGGCCAGCTATTGACGCGTAAATTCGCCTTGTTTTCACTGAAAACCTCTGGCTAGAGAAAATAAAATTAAATATAACGATGATTCAATATGTTAGTAAATCTCTTAACCAGAGTTCAGGTTAATTTTTTGTTTTATAAAACAAAAGGCCGCAATTGCGACCTTTTATACCTTTAAGTAAATACTTAAAAATTAAGCTTGTTTGCTGGCAATCCACTCATTAACGAAGTTTTCTAGTACGTTTAATGGTACAGGGCCATTTTTAAGCACTACATCGTGGAACTGGCGGATATCAAACTTATCGCCAAGTTGCATTTTAGCATCTTCACGTAGTTCTAAAATTTTCAGCATACCTACTTTGTAAGCCGTTGCTTGAGAGGGCATTACAATATGACGCTCAACCATTTTTACACCGTCAGAAGTGGCGTTAGGGGTGTTGTTAACGTAGTAATCAATACCTTCTTGACGAGTCCACTTCATTGCGTGAATACCGGTATCAACCACTAAACGACATGCACGCCATAATTCCATGGCTAAGCGACCAAAATCTGAATACGGGTCTTCGTAAAGGCCCATTTCTTTTGGTAGTAATTCTGAGTATAACCCCCAGCCTTCAATGTAGGCTGTGTAACCACCAAATTTACGGAACTTAGGTACACCTTCAAGTTCTTGTGAAATGGCAATTTGCATATGGTGACCCGGAATCCCCTCATGATAAGCCAAGGCTTCCATTTGGTATGTAGGCATTGCTTCCATGTCGTATAGGTTGGCGTAGTAAATACCTGGGCGAGAACCATCTGGCGCAGGTTGTTGATAAAACGCTTTACCTGCCGCTTTTTCACGGAATGCTTCAACACGTTTTACAATCATGTCGGCTTTTGGTTTTACAACAAACAGCTCATCTAAGCGTGTTTTCATGTTATCAATTAAGCCTTTAGCTTCACTTAAGTACTGTGTTTTACCAGCTTCAGTGTTAGCTAAATAAAATTGCTTGTCGGTTTTCATAAACTGCATAAAGGCGTTTAAGTCGCCCTCAAAACCGACTTTATCTTTAATGGCACGCATTTCATCATGAATACGTGATACTTCAGCAAGGCCAATGGCATGAATTTCTTTTGCTGTAAGGTCTGTGGTGGTGGTGCGTTTCAGTGCGTTATTGTAAAACGCTTCGCCATTAGGGAATTTCCAAGCACCGTCACGGTCATCAGCACGTTTTTCTAACTGTGCAATGTAGTTAATTAACTTAGAGTAAGCAGGTTTAACCGCTGTTTTTAATGCTTCAGTCGCTTTACTAATAAGTGCATCTTTTTCAGCTTGGTCTATTTCTAAGGCATTAACTTTGCGTTTAAAGTCAGCTAAAAGCGTAGAATCTTCACCTTGTTCAAACGGCGCACCTTTAATGATGTTTTTGCTTGAATCAATGACGTGTGGAAATACAAATTTAGGCGCGATGATGTTTTTATCGGCGCGAATTTCTAAGCCAGTAATAAGCTGATCAAATACACCCGGTACCCCATTTAAACGAGCAATGTAATCGTTGGCTTCTTTTACGTTGCTAATTTGATGCTGGTTGATTAAAAAAGCCGGCACCATAGAGTGCGTACCAAACATTTGGTTTACTGGGTAGTTATGGTAACGCCATTTGAAATCAGCAATGCTGGCTTCTAAATCTTGTTTTTTTAAATCATAACTTACTTGGGTTGCTGTATCTAATTGCGCACGATCAATGCTGTTGAGTGTGACCAAATCGGCTTTAGCTTGTGCAAGGTCTTTAAGGGCTTTTTCTTCGCTGTTGTCATCCCATTTATCGTAATCTTTTTTGATGCCCATGTAGGTTTGATAAACTGGGCTGCTCATGACATCACGATTAAAAGTGTCTTCAAAAAAAGCATTCGCTTTATCAATTTCACTTTGAACAGGTTGAGCTTGAACCGCAGGTGCAGGCGTTGATTGTTGTGTTGCTTGTTGGCAACCTGCAAGCAGTGCCACACTAATGGTGGCAGCAATTAGAGTAAGTTTACGCATTCGTTTCCCTTTTGTTGTTAGAAACCTATTATTGTCACTAAACAAATAACGCAAGTAGATCATTTAAAAAACGTTGCCCTTGGAGTGTAACGTGCCAGTGGCTGTCTGTTTTTGTTAGTAAACCGGCATTAATGGCTTTATCTAGTGCATGCTGTTGGCTTTGCAGTGGTTGCTGCGTCAGCGCATTAAAATCATTTATAGGGCATGGCTCTGTTAAACGAAAGCGATTCATAAAAAATTCAAACGCTAAGTCGTCTTGTTCTACTTGCCAGCTTTTGTACAAGTAGGGCTTAATAATGTCCATGTAGCCCCGTGGGTGTTTAACCTTTTCAGTGCGTGTTATCACCCCCGTTTTCGCATCAGTAACCTTACCATGCGCGCCGCAGCCAATGCCAAGATAATCGCCAAACCGCCAATAATTCAAGTTATGTTGGCATTGATAGCCAGGTTTTGCATACCCTGATATTTCATATTGCTGATAGCCAGCTTGTGCTAATAATGCTTGGCCTTGCTCTTGAATATCCCATAAGGTTTCATCTTGTGGCAAAGTCGGCGGTTTTGAAGCAAATTGCGTATTGGGCTCAATGGTGAGCTGATACCAAGAAATATGCGGTGGATTGAGCGCAATAATTTGTTTTAAATCACTCAGTGCATCATCAAGAGACTGCTCTGGTAAGCCATGCATTAAGTCAAGGTTAAAGCTATTTAACCCTGCTTCACTGGCTTGCTGTGCAGCATAACTGGCTTCATCGGCACCATGAATTCGACCTAGGGCTTTTAACTTATCGTCCTGCATGCTTTGCACGCCGATAGAGATACGGTTAATGCCTGCTTTTACATAATCTTTGAAACGGCCAGTTTCTACTGTGCCGGGATTTGCTTCAAGGGTTATTTCACAGTTATCGGTTAAGCCAATTAGGCTATCTACTTCCTTGAGTAAACGGGTGTATGCCGCGCCGGTTAATAGGCTTGGTGTGCCGCCACCTATAAAAATACTGTGAATTTTACGCCCTTGTACTAAGTGTAAATCAGCTTTTAAATCGTCGATTAAATGCTGCACATACTCAGCTTCAGGGATGTCACCTTTTTGCCCGTGGCTATTAAAGTCGCAGTAAGGGCACTTTTGCACGCACCAAGGCACGTGCACATATAAACTCAGTGGAGGAAGGTTCACAGGCCGCCTTTGTGTTGTAACTCTTGTAGTAATTTATTAAGTGCTTGCCCACGGTGACTTAGTGCATTCTTCTGCTCTTTTGTAAGCTCTGCACTGGTACAATTTTCTGATGGTACAAAAAAGATAGGATCGTAACCAAAGCCACCTTTACCGTGTTGGCTAAGGGTAATTTCGCCCTCCCAGCTAGCACTGCAAATAAGTGGAGTAGGGTCGTCGGCATGACGCATTAGTACCAACACACACCAAAAACGAGCGCGGCGGTTAGGGTTATCGCCTAAATCAGCCAGTAATTTATCGATATTATCTTGATCGCTTGCGCTATTTCCTGCAAAACGAGCAGAGTAAACACCGGGTGCGCCATTCAGGCCATCAACTTCTAAGCCTGAATCATCTGCAATAGCAGGCAGTCCGGTAATTTTAGCCGCATGACGCGCTTTAATTATCGCGTTTTCTACAAACGTGGTGCCTGTTTCGTCTACGTCACTGACATTAAAGTCGCTTTGCGGTACAACATTAATATTAAATGAGCTGAGCATGTTAGCCAGCTCATTCACTTTTCCGGGGTTGCCGGTTGCAAGAACTAAGGTGTTGGTCATATTTAATCTACGTAAAATTTTTGCTTAAACTTTAATGTTTGAAACTGATTACCTTGTTGGATTTCAATTTCAAAACGTAAAATCTCTTCGTTGGTGTAATCTACTTGTGCTAGGTAATAAGTTGAATCGCCTTCAACGACTTCTTTAAAGTTAAGGGTTTGCTTGTTACCTAATAAGTTTTTAGCGGTACCTTGTAATGTCGCTTTTTGCGCTGTTTTATCAGTATCATTTTTTAAGATGGAAATATTAACAATACCTTTGTAGCCACTGCGTTCCAGGCCATACGTTTTGGCTATTTGCGGTTGAATAAACGTTGATGGAAAGGCTATGTAATGAACTTGCCAAGGGCCTAGTTCTTTATACTGGGCGCCTTGTTCTTGTGCGCTGTGTGCATTAAATGCTAAAGCGAGACAAGCAATAAAACAAAACTTTATTAAACGTTGCATGGTTAACTCCTGAGTATGTAAAAAAGAGGCGCTAGGCCTCTTTTATATTACGTTATGCTTAAGCTAAAAGGTCCATTAGCAGCATTTGTAAAAACTGAATGCCGATGATAAGTACCAGTACCGATAAATCTAATCCCCCTAGTGGCGGTAAGATTTTACGGATTGGCTTTAGCATTGGCTCAGTAAGCTGATGGAATACCGCTTCAATTGGGTTATAGCCTTGGCTTACCCAGCTTAAAATAGCGCGGATGATTAATACCCAAAAGACTAAATTTAAACCTTCTTTTAAAACAGTTATTAGTGCCTGTATAAGCACAGGTTGAATAGCCCAAGAGCTATAAATAAGCCACATTAATGTACTTATTTTTGCCGCAGCCACTATAAATGCCAGCAACAAAGAGGCTAAATCAAGCCCGCCTAGCCCTGGAATGATTTTTCGCAGCGGGTTAACTGCAAACGAAGTGGCTTTGACCACAAATTGGCTCATTGGGTTGTAAAAGTCGGCTTTTGCCCACTGTAGCCAAAAACGCAGTAGTACCACCATTAAAAATAGATCAAACAAGGTGCTAATTAAAAATTGCATGGCATTCATAGTATAACCTTCAATAAAAAATGGTTTTAAAGTTCTTGTTCCATTTGCACTGCACGCGCAATACATGCATCCATTGCATCGCCTACGGTTTTAGTTAAACCTTGTGCTTTTAAATGCTCAACGGCTGCATGCGTGGTACCGCCTTTTGATGTCACATTTGAGCGTAATTGTGAAATGCTAATATCTGGTTGGCTAAGTGCCATTTCAGCTGCGCCTAGGGCGGTTTGCTGCACTAAGCGGCGTGCGTCTTCATCACTAAACCCAAGCGCTTTGGCTTTTTCTTCAATGGCTTCCATAAATAAGAAAAAGTAAGCCGGCGAAGAGCCTGTCACAGCAATCACGTCGTTTATTTGCGACTCTTTTTCAACCCATACAACAATGCCTGTACATTCAAATACTTGCTGTACAAACTCATGCTCGCTTTGGGTTTCGCCTGCACCATATAAGCCAGATACACCACGACCAAGTAATGATGGCGTATTTGGCATACAACGTACCATTTTTACATCTTGACCAAGCATTTCACGTAAGCGCTTAACGGTTAAGCCTGCCGCGACTGAGATAAATAATTTATCGCTAAAGTCGACACCTGAATCTTGAAATGATTGGCATAAATCGCCCATCATTTGTGGTTTAACAGACAAAACAATGACATCGGCATCGCGCATAGCTTCGTTATTGTCACTGGTGGTTTGCACCTTAAAGTCGGCAGCTACCTTAGCTAGTTTTTCTTGGTTGCGGTTAGTCGCAATAATATTATTTGCGTTAAAGCCGTTTTTTACCATGCCACCAATGATGGCGTAGCTCATATTACCTGTGCCTATAAATGCGATTTTTTTATCTGACATATGTCTGTTATCACCTTTTAAGTTCGTGTTCCAAAAATATCTGTGCCGATCCTCACCATGGTTGAACCTGCCGCTATGGCAGCCTCTACATCGTTACTCATCCCCATCGACAATGTATCTATATGAGGATATTGGGTCTGTAGTTTATCAAAGCAAGTTTGTAATTGCTCAAAATATTGAATTTGCGTGTTTGCATCGTCGCTTTTAGCGGGAATAGCCATCAGTCCGCGCAACTGTAAATGGGCACATTGATCTATATATTGCGCCAGCTCAGTGATTTCATTGGGGTGACAACCAGACTTTGCTTCTTCTTCGCTAATATTGACTTGAATAAGTACATTCAGTGGCGGCATTGTCTCAGGGCGTTGACTGTTTAATCGCTTGGCTATTTTAAGTCTGTCTACACTTTGCACCCAAGCAAAATTGGCAGCGACTAAAGCACTTTTATTTGACTGAATAGGGCCAATGAAATGCCAAACAATATCGCTAAATGTGGCTAGTTGCGCTATTTTATCTACAGCCTCTTGAACATAAGATTCACCAAATTGACGTTGCCCTTGCTCATAAGCTGCCATAATATCAGTAGCAGGTTTGGTTTTAGATACTGCAAGTAACGTAATATCGTTACTATTACGTTGTGCTTTGTGCGCTGCCTCTGCAATTCTAGCGTAGGCGGATGTGAGTCGTTCTGCTATTGTAACCATATATTTATCAGTTAGTTGTGGAGTCATAAATGGATATCACCGAATTATTGGCATTTAGTGTGCAACATAAAGCATCAGATTTGCACTTATCATCAGGGGTATCACCTATGATACGTGTTGATGGTGATGTGCGACGAATTAATATACCAGCACTTGGAGATAAAGAAGTCAGCAGTCTGGTTTATGACATTATGAACGATAACCAGCGTAAGGACTATGAACAAAATCTCGAAGTGGATTTTTCTTTTGAAGTCCCTAATTTAGCACGTTTTCGTGTAAATGCCTTTAACTCTAATCGTGGTCCTGCTGCCGTGTTTCGTACTATCCCGAGTGATGTATTGACACTTGAAGATTTGGGCGCGCCGGAAATATTTAAACAAATTTCAGATAACCCACGAGGCTTAGTATTAGTTACCGGCCCTACAGGCTCTGGTAAGTCGACTACACTTGCAGCCATGGTGGACTATATAAATCAAAATAAACATCACCATGTACTGACCATTGAAGATCCTATCGAATTTGTGCACGATAATAAACTCAGCTTAATTAACCAGCGTGAAGTTCACCGCGATACACATAGTTTTTCTAATGCGCTGCGAAGTGCATTGCGTGAAGACCCTGATGTTATTTTGGTCGGTGAGTTACGAGACTTAGAAACTATTCGCCTTGCTATGACTGCTGCTGAAACTGGTCACTTAGTGTTTGGCACTTTGCATACCACGTCGGCACCTAAAACCATTGACCGTATTATTGATGTATTCCCTGGTGAAGAAAAAGACATGATCCGCTCTATGCTTTCTGAATCACTTCGTGCGGTTATCTCACAAACATTGATCAAGAAGGTCGGTGGAGGGCGAGTGGCTGCACATGAAATTATGTTGGCAACGCCTGCTATTCGTAACTTAATTCGTGAAGATAAAATTGCTCAAATGTACTCATCGATTCAAACCGGTGCGTCGCAGGGCATGCAAACCATGGATCAATGTTTAACGAATCTAGTTAACCGAGGCATTATCACTCACTCAGCGGCGTATACAAAAGCACAAGATAAGACGCAGTTTAGCGCTTAAGGAATTATTATGACTTTATCTTTAAATCACTTTTTACAAATAATGATCGACAAAAAAGGCTCTGATCTATTTGTATCGAGCCAGCTGCCTATTAGCGCTAAAATTAACGGCGAGCTGATACCTCTTAATGATGACAAACTAACCGATGAGCAAGCGCTGGAATTAGTTGAATCAGCGATGAGTGAAAAACAAAAAGCAGAGTTTCATAACACTAAAGAATGTAACTTTGCGATTGCAACTAGCGAAGGGCGCTTTCGTATTTCGGCTTTTTGGCAACGCGACAGAGCGGGCATGGTTATTCGCCGAATCGTCACTAAAATTCCCGATGTTAAAGAGCTTGGATTACCTTCTGCATTGACCGATGTGATTATGTCAAAGCGCGGACTCGTGTTATTTGTAGGTGGTACGGGAACCGGTAAATCAACGTCTTTGGCGGCACTTATTGGTTATAGAAATCGCAATCAACGTGGGCATATTTTAACCATAGAAGATCCAATTGAGTTTGTTCATGAACATAAAAAAAGCATTATTACTCAACGTGAAGTGGGTTTAGATACTGAAAGCTTTGAATCGGCACTTAAAAGCTCTTTGCGCCAAGCGCCTGATGTTATTTTAATTGGTGAAATTCGTTCGCAAGAAACCATGGAATATGCGTTGAGCTTCGCAGAAACAGGTCATTTATGTGTTGCCACCCTGCATGCTAACAATGCTAACCAAGCTATTGACCGCATTATGCACTTAGTACCAAAAGAAAAGCACGATAAGCTTAAATATGACTTAGCATTAAATTTACGCGCTATCATTGCTCAGCAACTTATTCCGACCTCTGATGGGGAAGGGCGTGTTGCTGCCATTGAGGTATTACTTAATACGCCAATGGTCAGTGAGCTAATTAAAAACGGTAATATTGGTGGCATTAAAGAAACCATGGCTAAATCAACTGAAATGGGCATGCAGACCTTTGACCAAGCGCTGTTTGAGCTTTACAGACAGCAACGTATTAATTATGCCGATGCATTACATCATGCAGACTCGCCAAATGATTTACGTTTAATGATAAAACTACGTAATAACGAGCAGCAAGGAGCTGGGTTTTTGCAAGGTGTAACCATTGATGGCCTTGATGATAAAGGTAATATTACTTAGTCTTAACCCACATAAAAAAAAGCGCCTTAGGCGCTTTTTTTTATGTGTGTTAAGTGCTTTATTCACCATAACTGGCTTCAAAAAAGCTCTCTAGAATAATCACCGCAGACATATTATCTACGTTGCCTTTACCTAAGTTTTTATAACCACCACGTTCAAATAACCGTGCCTTTGCATCTGCAGTCGTTAAGCGTTCATCTTGAGTATGAACCGCTATACCGTAATGATTATGCAAACGATTAGCAAACTTTTTGGCTTTAAAGGTAACCTCTTGTGAGGTGCCATCCATGTTTAGCGGTAAGCCAACCACCATTAAATCGGGTTGCCACTCTTTTACCTGTACAGCAATGTCATCCCAATTAGGAATGCCATCTTGGGCTTTCACCGCTTTTAAGCTGGTGGCGCTGCCTGTGAGCTCTTGACCAATAGCAATACCAATGCTCTTAGTACCAAAGTCAAATCCCATAACGGTGCGCTCACCTTGCGCTTTTACTATTTTTTTAGTCATGTTTGTCTTTTATGTTATTAGGGTCTGTTAACCTTTCAGGTTGAATTTGCAGCAGTCTGTTTGGTATTTGGGCAAGGCAGAGCCTTTGTGGTGTTCTTCCCCATAAATAGGCGATAACGCAGCATCAATGCCAAACAGGCGCTGCCCGAAGGGTTCTGCCTAGGGGCGATTTACTCTTTGTTGCTCGGTTTTTACTTAGCCCACTAGGTTACAAACTTCGCGCCGCGATTAAACCGCCCCTAGTTTGAACAAATTTTAATCCGCAAAGGTCAACAGACCCTAAGCATGTCCAGCTTCGGGGCTTAATTGGCTAACATCAAAACCAAGCATAGAAACGGCCATTTCCCAGCGCTTTTCCACTGGGGTACCAAAAATTATTTTAGGATCGGCTTTAATGATCAGCCAGCTATTGTCTAATAGCTCTTGCTCTAATTGGCCTTGTTCCCAACCGGAGTAACCTAAGGTAATTATAAATTGCTCGGGTGCTTGGGCTGTGGTTAAAGTGGCTAACACATCTTTTGAGGTGGTGATCATAATATCACTGCTCAACTTTTGGCTTGCCGAGTACCCAGGTTTTGGTGAATGTAGCACAAAGCCACGATCCGTTTTTACCGGCCCGCCAGCATACACTGTCACTTGCGCGGCATGTTGCGACTTATCGTTATCAATATCAATTTTGTCGAGTAACTCACCTACGGTAACATCAATCGGCTGATTGATAACAAGTCCCATAGCGCCTTCTTCATTGTGTTCACAAATATAAGTGACGGCACGTTTAAAAAAAGGGTCTTGCATTGATGGCATTGCGATTAAAAAGTGATTTTCTAATGACTGCATAAGTTTTACCCTTTTAGTTATTGAATCTTGAGTATGGCATAGTCCCATGTTTTAACACTAAAAATTTATTCGAGTTTTCAGCGATGACACGATAAGCGTCATCGCTTTATATCTTAGAACTGATTCAGTGATAATTTATTTATTAAGCTTTTTCTCTATGGCATCAAATAAAATGCCCGTAATTGAAATATCGTAAGCGGCTTCAATTTCTTTTACGCAGGTTGGCGCTGTTACGTTAATCTCAGTTAACTTATCACCAATGATATCTAAGCCAACAAATATTAAGCCTTTTTCTTTCAATGTAGGGGCAACTGCTTGAGCAATTTTAAGATCTGATTCGCTAATTGGGCGTGCTTCACCACGTCCGCCTGCGGCTAAATTACCACGTGTTTCGCCATTTTGTGGAATACGCGCTAAGCAATAAGGAATCACTTCACCATCAACAACCAATACGCGCTTATCGCCTTGAGTGATCTCTTCAATGTAATTTTGCGCCATCGCAAAGCGGCTACCATGCTCGGTTAAAGTTTCGCATATTACGCCTATATTAGCATCATCGGCTTTTACTCTAAAAATAGAAGCGCCACCCATGCCATCAAGCGGTTTTAAAATAATATCTTTATGCTGGGCTAAAAATTCACGAATTTGTTTTTGGCTGCGTGTTACTAATGTATCTGGCGTGTGTTCACTAAACCAAGCTGTAAAGAGTTTTTCATTGGCGTCGCGCAAGCTCTGTGGCTTATTAATAACTAAAGTACCCGCTTGCTCTGCACGTTCTAAAATATAGGTTGCGTAAATATATTCAGTATCAAAAGGCGGATCTTTACGCATTAAAATAACGTCTAAATCAGCCAGTGCAATGGTGGTTTTTTCTTCAAGTTGGTACCACTTTTGTTCGTTATCAAAAACTTGAGCTTTAGCTGCAGTGGCGTAGGCATTGCCTTGACGCAGCGATAAATCATCCATTTCCATGTAGTAAATTTCGTAGCCACGGGTTTGTGCTTGCATCATCATTGCAAAACCGGTGTCTTTTTTAATATTAAATCCACTAATAGGATCTGAAATAATACCTAACTTAATTGCCATGCGCTGTGCCTTAGTTTATGTGTTTTTTACAACTGTAGTCTTGATATGTGGGTGCTTTTAGTTATTTCAATTAGCTAAATCGCCAAATTGTAATTGCAGTGCGCTTAAAACGGTTAACGCTGCTGTTTCTGTGCGAAGTACCCGCGGGCCTAAGCGAATATCTACAAATTCTTGTTGCTTTGTTTGTGCTATTTCATCGTCGGTAAATCCGCCTTCAGGCCCTACTAAAAAGCGCACGCCGTCATCGGGAACGGTAATGGTTTTAATACTGTGTTCGGCGCGAGGATGCAAAGTTAATTTAATGGCAGCTGTTTGCTGTTCAAGCCAGGTTTTTAAATCAACAGGTGAGTGTATTTTTGGCACAAAGTTGCGCCCAGATTGCTCTGCTGCGGCAATGGCTATTTTTTGCCATTGCTGGTGTTTTTTTTCTAAGCGGTCGCCACTTAGCTTTACGCCGCAGCGCTGGCTAAAAATAGGGGTGATTTCAGTGATCCCTAATTCAACAGACTTTTGAATGGTAAAATCCATTTTGTCACCACGGGATACGCACTGGCCTAAATGAATCTTTAATGGCGATTCAACGTCATGAGGATTAAATTCAAGCGGCATAACAACCACGCTCTTTTTACTCACCTCAATAATTTCACTTAGAAACTCTCCGCCTTCACCATTAAAAATAGAAACCTGCTCGCCTACTTTCATGCGCAACACACGGCCTATGTGCCCTGCAGCATCATCGTCTAGGTTTAAAGGAGTATTAAGGGCAATTGGTGATGATTGATAAATATGAGGCACTCGCATGGCAAATCACTTTTTTACATAGAAGTTATATCCCTCTATGGTAAGTAAGCAAAGGCTTGGGTGCAATTATTTATTTTTCATATTCAGGGACTGCAAGCTCTGTTAGTTCTTGTGCGGTTTGGGCTATATCGGTATCACAGGACAAATGATTTGAATGGCACTCTTCATTTATGGGGTTAATGTCATAGCCATGATTGGTTTGACTAATCATATAGCGTTTTTCATGTAATGAATTATAAATAAAGCGCTGTGTATCATCAGCGAGCAAATAATCTGTTTGGTTGAATAATACGCCTTGAACATTGTGGTGTTCGTGAAGGTAGCTGGCCAGTTCTGAAATACTGATTTCGTTCTCAATATCGCAATAGCAATAATCTTTAACGAGTTCATCAAACATCATTTTAACCAGCTTTTGCGTGTTCGCACCGGCTATTATGATGTCCTTTTTAGCAGCATCATTAGTATTTATGTAATGTTTTACAAATGCTCGGCTGAACTCGTTATCTATATCGATTAATAGATAACTTCCTGTTTTAATTGCCATATGCCTAAAGTCCCTGTTAATTTACCAAACAATTAAATAGGGACGTTAAGCAACGGCTAAATTTAATGAGTTTGGTACTAAATTGAAAACATACTTATTAATAAATAACCAATAGCACAAAATACAGCAAATTCAATACAGGCAATGCCAATATTATCCTGATGATCGACTTCAAGTGCGGTATCTATATTTGGCATTGAAATAATTTTTATAATATACGTTAAACAGTATAGTAACAGCCACATCACACCGCAATGCATTACCAAAGTAAATAAGTTCTCTACCATTTTACCGTTTTGAAACGCCGCACTCGATAAACCAGCATATGCAGCAAGTGCTAAGCCTATTGATTTACCCGCATAGCGAATACCAATGGAGGTGTTTTCTAAACCAAAGTTACTTTGCAACGAGGCCCCTTGGTTGGCTTTAGCAAAGCGTTTTTCGCGTATTTTACTGTCTAGGGCAAACATGCCTTGTAAAACAAAAAAGCTTACCGAGGCTATTAATAAATTACTAAAGCCTTGAGTGTGTGTCCACGTATATAAACCCAATACTAAAATGCAGTTGGCAATCAGCATGCCTGAATCAACCAACGCTGCACAGACGTTTTGCTTTAATATAGCTGCTTCTTCATTAAAGCGGCGTAAAATCCATTTACGGTGGATTAAATGTCCCATTTTTATAAACGAAAATAACAGCACAATTAATAAAATGACTTTCAGCGGATTTGATTGAGCGGTGCTAATACTAATTTCATCGAACAAAAATGCCATCGTGGCGATCACGACTGATATTTCAGAAGCAAAACTAATCCCCATTGCAAAGTTATCATGCTGCGCTAATTCTTCTTTAAGTGCTTGTTTTGCTTTTATTTGAGTAATAATTCTTAAACTGATGATAGTAATACAAATAACCACAAAACTAATAGCAATCGCAACTAAACTAGTGTTAGATAATGACAAATATGACATGGTGTTCCTAAATAGATTTACCTTGATAGGTTTTTAACCATTCTAGTATGGTTATTGGTGAGATAAAAGAGGGTATTGATGAGTAACGACACGCAGCTTCCTATTGAATTAAAAAAACTCGGTGAAACACGCTTTGCCGCGCTGTACCCAGAGCAACAAAACCAGCAGCAGATAATACGGCTATTGGCGTTAAGTGATTTTGCTTGGCGCAGTTTAAGCTCTCAACCTGCGCTACTGTCTTGGTTGCTGTGTGAGCACGAAATTAAAAGTAGAGAAATTTTAGACCCTTTTGCACAGCTAGATATAACTAAAATAGAAGAGAGTGAGTGCCATAAGTTACTGCGCCAATACCGAGAAAAATACTGGTTAAAGGTGGCTTTTTTAGATTTATGCTGCAAAAACCCGATTGAAAATAGTATTAAATATATTAGTGAACTTGCTAATAAACTGATCGACAGTGCGAATCAATGGGCCTATAAAAATGTCGCTAAAACCAATGGTGAGCCATTAGATGAGCACAACAACCCGTTACCGTTAATGGTATTAGGAATGGGTAAACTAGGTGGACAAGAACTCAATTACTCATCTGATATCGATCTTATTTTTGCATATCCTCGCAATGTTAAAACCCAAGGTGGGCGTCGCTCGCTTGAAGCATCTGTCTTTTATACTAAAGTTGCCCAAAAGCTAATTACAGCACTTAATCAATGTACGGTCGATGGCCAAGTTTTTCGCGTAGATATGCGTTTGCGACCATTTGGGGAAAGTGGTCCGTTGGTAATGAGCTTTAATGCCATTGAAGATTACTACCAAGAGCAAGGGCGTGATTGGGAGCGCTACGCGATGTTAAAAGGGCGCTTAATTGGCACGCCTAACATTTATTGGCAGGAGTTTAATACGTTATTAAAGCCTTTTGTGTATCGCCGTTATATTGATTTTTCGGTTATTGAGTCGCTAAGAAAAATGAAGCTTATGATTGCCCAAGAGGTGCGTCGTAAGCGCTTAACCAATAATATTAAGTTAGGTGGTGGTGGCATTCGCGAAGTGGAGTTTATTGTTCAGGCTTTGCAAATGGTGCGAGGTGGCAGAGAGGCAAACTTACAAACCCAATCTTTATTAATTGCATTAAAAGAGTTAACACTAAGCCAAGTTATTGATGAACTTGAAGCTAAAGATTTAAAAAGCAATTACTTATACTTACGCAAAGTAGAGCAATACCTACAAATATTTGATGATCAACAAACACAAACACTGCCCGATGATGAGCTAAATCAACAGCGACTCAATGTGTTGCTCGCTCAGGCAGATTTTGCTGCAACGCTTGTGAAAATAGAACATGTGATGAGCCAAATACATAACGAATTTACACAGGTTATAGGCGAAGAAACTGAACCACTTGATACCTGTGAAGGGGCGTTTATTAGTGCTTGGGATCACGGCGATGTTAGCTTTTTAAATGAGCCCAGAGATGAGTGGCAAACACCATTATACGACTTCAAACAGCGCCTATCTAAAGCTAAAGTAGGCAATCGTGGGCGCGATATTCTTGATAAATTAATGCCGGCATTACTTAAACAGTTAAACGACTTTAATGCCAGTGCTAGCGCCTTTGCAACGGTATGCCAAATATTAAATAAAATTATTTCGCGCACCGCTTATCTAGAGTTGCTGTATGAAAATCCAGGAACGCTAAAACAATTGGTTTTACTTTGTTGTCACAGTAAATGGATTGGCGAGCATATTTCATTATACCCCATTTTGCTCGATGAACTTATCGACCCAGCTGTGCTTTACAAGCCAACCCCATTAACTGCATATAAAGATGAAATAAGGCAGTATTTTTTACGCATTGAACATGACGATTTAGAGCAGCAAATGGAAGCGCTGCGTCAGTTTAAGCAAACCCATCAATTACGCATTGCCGCAGCTGATGCGACGGGCGTTATTGATGTAATGAAAGTAAGCGATCACTTAACAGCATTGGCTGAAGCGATAGTCGATCAGGCTGTAAATATTGCGTGGTACCACTGCGTAAAACGCTTTGGTATGCCACCTAATACCGATGATGAAAACAAGGGGTTTGCGGTTATTGCGTATGGTAAAACTGGCGGTTTTGAGGTGGGTTATGACTCTGATCTCGATTTAGTCTTTGTGCATAACCATGATGGTACAAGCTACACCAATGGTGATAAAGCGATTGACTCAAGACAGTTTTATTTAAAACTCGCACAACGATTAATGCATTTATTTAATACCCGTACCGCCTCAGGTATTTTATATGAGTTAGATACTCGTCTGCGTCCAGAAGGTGCATCAGGGCTATTAGCTATTAACCTAGAAAGCTTTAATCATTATCAGCAAACGCAAGCATGGACATGGGAGCATCAAGCGCTGGTTAGAGCGAGGCTGATTTTAGGCCAAGCTGAATTAGTAACACGGTTTGCACAAATTCGCGCCGAGATATTGTGCCAACAACGTGATGAAGATACTTTAAAGGCAGACGTGATTAAAATGCGCGAAAAAATGCGTGCCCATTTGGCTAAAGGCAATGCGCAGCAATTTGACTTAAAACAAGATGTAGGTGCCATGACCGATATTGAGTTTATAACGCAATACTTGGTATTAAAACATGCCCATGAGTTTACCCACTTATGCGATAATTCTGACAATGTGAGAATTTTAACTGATGCGGCTAAAATTGGCTGTATCAGCGATATTCAAAAACAGCAGCTTATTCAAGCGTATATAGACTATCGCTCACGCTATCATGTGTTGAGCTTAGACCAGCAAGGTCGCTGCGTTAAACGAGAAGAGTTTAGTGAAAATATCAATAATGTTAGCACGGTTTGGAAGGCAATATTTGGGCTAGATTGAGCAATTTAATGTTATGCGCTCAGCAATATTTGAGCGCATATCAACAAAATTAAACCGAATGTAGTTAATTGCTTAGCTTTAAACAGTTTGAGCGTACAAATTCAGACGGTAGCTCGGTAATCACCGCTGCACGTTGTTTAGGGCAGAAAAACGCATACACTTCATTTGAAAAGTCATCATTAATAGAGCGGCTAACGCGGTATAAAGCGGAGTTAAAACTGCTATCTATACGAAAGTGATCTTTTATTACGTAATCTTTGTTTAAGTACCACATTAAAGTAATACCTTCGTTATTAGCATATTGGGTCAGTACAGTACGCAAGGTTGAGTCACGTTGAAAGCGACGCGGGCCTACTTCTCCACTCCAATTTAAAGGCATAGGCTCTACTACAAAAGAACGCTGGTTTAGCGCTCTGTCGAGGCTAAGATCGGGTTTTTCGAGTTCAATGACAAATTTGTCATTGTCTTTATTGACAGTAATTCTATCTCGAATTGATGCATAAAACCGTGATAACCCTTCAGCAGCAGCGTTGGTGGTTTGTTGATAATTAAGTGACGACGTACCATTTAGTAAAAAGTAAGTGGCTGCACCAATTAACAATAAAGCTAAAAGTATATATCTAATCCAAAACCACATGGCTGTCACTCATCTTTGTTATTTTAATAACCCATCTTTAATAGAAAGAGGGGGCGTCTTTATCTGGGCGTGTTTTAAAACGTCTATGCAACCACATATATTGTTCAGGGGCGGCATTTATTGATTGCTCCATGCGCTGATTAACACGTGTTACATCGGCTTTATCATCGCCGCTTGGGAAATTTTCAAGCTCAGGTACGATTTCTAAATGATATTGGCCTTTCTCATCACGACGAGTAATTAGGCTCATTGTTTCGCAGTTTTTACTACCCGCAAACATCAGTGTGCCAGTGGTCGTTGCTGTGTCGGGAACTGCGTAAAAAGGCACAAATTCACAACGGTTACGGCCATAATCTTGATCAGGTAAGTAATAACAAACTTTTTTGTTCTTTAATGCTTTTAATAGACCTTTGACGTCTTTTTTACCAATTAAATATTCATTCGAGCGCAGGCGTCCGTTAGTGGTAAAGTATTCCATCAGCGGATTATTGTGTGGGCGATAAAAACCTATACCTTTACACCCAGTCCCCATTAAACGGCCAGCCATTTCAAGGTGAAGCACATGAGGAACGAGTAATAAAACGCCTTTTCCTGATTGTTGCACGCGTTCAAAATGCTCAAGCCCTTTTATTGATCCCAATACTTTTTTGACCCGCCACTGTGGCCACCACCAAGCCATGCCGGTTTCGACCATAGCAATACCGGTATTTTCCATATTTTTAAGTACTAGCTGTTGTTGCTCGGCTTCGCTCATTGTTGGAAAGCAGTGCTTAATATTAACCTCAGCAATGTGCCTTCTGCGTTTCATATACTTATAAACCAAGCGTCCGAGCTGCTTACCCATGGCTAATTGTAGTTTTTGTGGTAACCATGAAATAAGATATAAAAACAAAACACCAATCCAGGTTAGCCAGTAACGAGGACCTAAAAAAGAAGCTTTAAAAGGGGATGAGTTAACCACAAAAATTTCTCTAAAAATAAAAGGCTAGGGTCTGTTGACCTTTGCGGATTAATATTTGTTCAAACTAGGGGCAATTTAATCGCGGCGCGAGGTTTGTAACCTAGTGGGCTAAGTAAAAACCGAGCAACAAAGAGTTAATTGCCCCTAGGCAGAACCCTTCGGGCAGCGCCTGTTTGGCATTGATACTACGTTATCGCCTATTTATGGGGAATAACCACATTATACCCAAGTTGCCTCAATATGCAGAATTCAGCGCTTCACAGGGACTTAATATCAAGGCGTTCCCTTTGTAATAATGGTCGTCCCTTTTAAAAAGGAACAACGAAGGGAGTAAGTTTCTGTGAAACGCCCTACGGGTTGGTTTAAAAGCTATTTATACTGCGTTATTGATTTTAACAAGGGAATAACCATTATTTTCAATCAATGCCTTGTCAAAATAGCTTTTAATCCCAACTGAAACTCGCAGATTGAGGCAACTTGGGTATAGATAGGCTCTGCCTTGCCTAAATACCAAACAGGCTGCTGCAAATTTAACCTTGAAAGGTCAACAGACCCTAGTTTAACGCTATGTGTTAAAAAATACAAAAAGCCAGCAAAAAGCTGGCTTTAGTGATTATTTATATGAAGTCGTTTGCTTAGTTAACGGTATTTAAACCTTGGTTTATACCCACTAAATCTTCACGGCTCAATGTTCCTGTTGCTTGTTTTAAGCGAAGCGTTGATACAACATAACGATAGCGTACATCGGCAAGGTTACGCTTTGCATTGTATAAGTTTTGCGTACTGACGAGCACATCAACAATGGTACGTGTACCCACTTCAAAACCCGCTTCCGTGGCTTTTAATGCGCTTTGTGCTGAAATAACCGCTTGTTCAAGCGCTTTATAGGTCGCAATATCAGATACCACTTGGTTATAAGAAGTAATAACAGAGCGAGTTACTGCGCGATAATCCGTTTCAAAATCTTGGCTCGCAGCAACGTAAAATGCACGTGCTTGATCTGTTGCAGCAACCGTTGCGCCACCAGAGTAAAGTGGTACGCTAAAGTTAAGTCCAACAGATGTTGAATCTGAACGAGGCTGGTCGTCAAAACTAGCGCCATTTAACTCGCTATCTGTTAATGAGTCGCCGTAACTAGCATTTAAAGTTAGTTTTGGATAATGCCCTGCTTTAGCAAGTTCAATTTGTTCTTTAGCGATATCAACCGTTATTTTTGATACTTGCAGATTTAAGTTTTTGTCTTTCGCTATTTTAACTAAATCCGTTGCAGGCGTACTTGGCTTAACAGTAGAAAATGTTTCGGTGTTTAACATATCCAGCTTTGCGTGGTACTTACCAGTGATCTCACGTAGCTGCTCACGGGCTGTTTCTACCGCATTATTAGCAATGATTTCTTGCGCTACTGAGTTATCAAATTGTGCTTGTGCTTCATGTACATCGGTAATAGCCGTTAAACCTACAGCGTAACGTTGTTTAGTTTGTTCAAGTTGGCGCTCAATGGCACGTTTTTCAGCTTGTACAAATTCAAGGTTATCAATAGCGCTTAATACGTTAAAATAGCCTTCAGCCACACGTACTATTAAATTTTGTTTAGCAAAATCGTACTGGCCACTAGCTTGCAGTGCTTGTTTGTCAGCAATGCCGAGTGAATTCCACGCGCCCAAATCAAATAGCGTTTGGCTTAAGCTAATACCACGTCTGAATTGGTCCGTTTCACTTTCGACTTTAACTTGGTTTGATAAATCGCCTATGCTTTGAAAAGAGGTCGAGTCACTTTTTTCATAACTCATGCTTAAACCAATTTGCGGTAATAGTGCGCTCATAGCGCGATCGCTTTGGTATGATTGTGCTTCAGCTTGGGCTTTTGCTTTTAAAACGGTAGGATCGTTGGCTGTTGCGATTTCAAAAACTTGAAGTAAATCTTCTGCATTGGCTACGGTTGAGCCCAATGCGCATGATAAACTAACCAGTGCAGCAAGGATGTTCTTTTTCATGTGATGTTCGGTCCTTAGACAATTTTTGTACTAGTAGCATGTTAACCTGTTTTAACTAATAACTAAAAAAAAAATTAGTAAAACAGCGTTCTCAAGTGTAACAGAATATATACCTAAATGACGTTGATGTATTTGCACCCTCAAAAAGGAAAGAATAGATGACGAATAAAAGTCGTATTAAATTTACCCATGACGATGTGAGATTAAAACCAATTGAAAATTTGTATGATGGTTTTTTTAAAATAAACCTTTATCAATTTAAGCATGCCTTATTTGCGGGTGGAGAGTCTGAGGTAATTCGTCGAGAAATTCTTGAACGCGGAGATGCGGTCGCAGTTTTACCTTATGACCCAGTAACTGAGCAAGTGCTGCTAATTGAACAAATTCGAATTGGCGCAATTAAAAGCAAACACACGCCTTGGCTGTTAGAATGTATAGCGGGCATGACCGATGGCAGTGAAGATTACGAGTCGGTTGTTAAAAAAGAAGCGTTTGAAGAAGCGGGACTTAATTTAACAGAACTTGAGTTTATGTTGTCTTACCTTTCAAGCCCCGGCGGTACTACAGAGCGTTTATATTTATATTTAGCTCACGCCGACTTAAGCCAAATTAATACCGGTATATATGGCTTAGACACCGAAGGTGAAGATATTAAAACGCATATTATGGATTTAGATGAAGCATTTGAGCGACTCAATCGTGGCGAGATAGATAATGCGGCTACGGTAATTTGCTTGCAATGGTTAGCACTAAATCGCGACAGAATACGTAAGAAGTGGGCATAGTTTTAATTTTTTAATAGTAATGGCGGTATTTTGACAGCACTTTTAACGACTAATCGATACATTCAAAGCCTTCCAAAGTATTTAACACTTTGTGAGCATAATTACGTACGCCTTTTAAAATTACTACCTAGTGAACGAGCGATTGGCAGTGTTAGAGAAATCAAACTGGGCCACAGTGAATTTGCCATCAACATAGATGACAATGCCAAGTACACCCTTGATGTATCTATTAAACAGTTATCAGGAATGGTAAGTGGTATTTCGCCTTTGTATTTAACAGTGCGCTTATATAATGATGCTAAAGTAGCCGAAATTGTCCATCATGATTACCACCAACGAATCAAACCTTCCTATGGCTACCCTAATCCTAAGATGCATCAAAAAGATGAAAAATATCAGTTGAATGCTTTTTTATATGATTGGTTGGTTGCCTGTGTAGAGCGAGGTCAATCAACACTTAATTGGGATGTAAATAATGGCTTGGTTTGATGATACGTATTATTTTGAGCAAGCCCAGCTTCGTATAGCCCATATAACGGATTGTCACCTTTTTAGCGATAAGCAGGGCGAGTATTTTGGGGTTAACACCGCAGAACATTTTACTAGGGCACTTACAGATATAGCAAAACAGCAGCTTGATGCCTTGATATTTGGTGGCGATTTAACCCAAGATCACAGCTTTGATTCCTATTTATTATTTGCTGAACTGATTCATAATAGTGACCTTGATTGCCCCGTATTTTGGGTTCCCGGCAATCATGATGAAATTGAACAGCTCAATTTAATTAGTGGCGGGCAAATACAACGCGCTAAACATATTGTGGCGCAAGGGTTTGAGCTTTTATTACTTAATTCTAAAGGAAATACCCCTGCTGGGTGGGTGACGCCCTCGCATTTAGAGGAAATTATGGCGTGTTTAGTCGATTCAGACAATCGTCATATTGTATTTTGCCATCATAACCCATTGCCTATTAATGGCTACCTAGATAAACACATACTAGAAAATGGGCCGCAGCTATTAAATTTATTAGTTAATAATAGCTGCGTTGATGCGCTGTTTCATGGGCATGTTCACAATGACTACCAACAGCAATTTAGAGAGCTTGATATTTACGCGACACCGGCCAGTTCCGTGCAGTTTACAAAGCACAGTGCTACTTGGCAGCAAGAAGATAAAGGGGCGGCTTATCGTATGCTGCACTTAAATGCTGAGCAACAAAAGGTGCATATACGCACGGACGTGGTATGGTTAAACGAGTAATCTATATTCATGGTTTTAATAGCTCTGAAAAATCATATAAAGCTGTGCGCTTTGGTGAGCTTATGGCACACTATGATGTTGATTATTGTGTGCCACGCTTAAACCATGAACCTATAGAGGCGATTATAGCGCTTGAACAACTATTAACACCGAATACCGTATTATTGGGCAGCTCGTTAGGTGGCTTTTTTGCCACGTATTTATCGCAGCGTTATCAAATTCCTGCGGTGGTAATTAATCCTGCCGTTGCCCCATATACATTATTAGAGCCTATACTTGGGCCTAATTATAATCCGTATCAAGATTATAATTACCAATTACAATCTCGTCATATAGATGCGTTAAAAGCATTAACGGTGACAGAGTTAAAACACCCTGAGCTGTTGTACTTATTACAGCAAACAGGGGATGAAGTGTTAAATTTTCAGCACGCAATAAAGTATTACTCACAATGTAAACAGTTAATTGAATTTGGCGGCGATCATAGCTTTAATGGCTTTGAGCGAGCTTTTTCAAGCATTGTCGATTTTCTTAAAATCAGATATTAGCGTATATAAAGATAAAAACTATGACTCAACAAAATTATAACGCCGAAGCCATTGAAGTACTTAATGGATTAGAGCCGGTAAAACGCCGCCCAGGCATGTATACAGACACATCGCGCCCCAATCATTTAGGCCAAGAGGTTATTGATAACAGTGTTGATGAAGCAATGGCCGGGCATGCGACGCGTATTGATGTCATTTTGCATGAAGATAACTCACTTGAAGTGAGCGATGATGGTCGGGGGATGCCGATAGATATTCACCCTGAAGAAGGTATTCCTGGGGTTGAACTAATATTCACCAAATTACACGCAGGTGGTAAATTTTCAAATAAAAATTACCAGTTCTCTGGTGGTTTGCATGGGGTAGGTATCTCGGTCGTTAATGCGCTATCTACCCGCGTGGAAGTAACGGTTCGCCGTGACGCACAGCAATTTAGAATGGCTTTTGAGCATGGCGATAAAGTTGAAGATTTAAATGTTATTGGCTCAGTGGGTAAACGCAATACCGGTACTACTGTGCGCTTTTGGCCAGATACCAGCTATTTTGATTCTGCTAACTTTTCACTGACTAAGCTTAACCATTTATTAAAAGCCAAAGCGGTACTATGCCCAGGTTTGCGTATTAAGTTTGTAAATAAACAAACGAAAGAAACCCAAGAGTGGTTTTATGAAACCGGCTTAAAAGATTACTTAGTAGAAGCAGTTAAAGGCTATGAGATACTGCCTAAAGACCCATTTGTAGGTGAGTTTTCAAGTTCTATTGAAGGCGCTGATTGGGCCGTTGTATGGATGCCTGAAGGCGGTGAGTCAACAGCCGAAAGTTATGTAAACTTAATTCCTACCGCACAAGGTGGTACCCATGTTAATGGCCTGCGCCAAGGGCTTTTAGAGGCGATGCGTGAATTTTGTGAATTTAGAAACTTATTACCACGTGGTGTAAAGCTCACCCCAGATGATATTTGGGAACGTTGTAGTTATGTATTGTCGGTAAAAATGCAAGACCCACAATTTGCAGGGCAAACCAAAGAAAAACTCTCATCACGTTCATGTGCTGCGTTTGTATCGGGTGTTGTAAAAGATGCCTTTAGCTTATGGCTAAATGAGCACACTGACACCGCAGAGTTACTTTCTGAATTGTGTATTTCAAATGCACAGCGTCGCTTACGCGCGGCTAAGAAAGTAGTTCGTAAACGTGTTACTTCAGGCCCTGCATTACCAGGCAAACTGACCGATTGTAGTGCTGCTGATAATGACCGCACGGAATTGTTTTTAGTAGAGGGTGACTCAGCGGGTGGCTCAGCTAAACAAGCGCGAGATCGTGAGTTTCAGGCGATTATGCCGCTAAGAGGTAAAATTTTAAATACTTGGGAAGTAGAATCAGGGCAAATTTTGGCCTCTCAAGAAGTGCATGATATTTCAGTGGCATTGGGTATTGACCCCGATTCAAGTGATTTATCAGGGCTGCGTTACAATAAAATATGTATATTAGCGGATGCTGACTCGGATGGACTGCACATTGCCACTTTATTGTGTGCCTTATTTGTGCGCCACTTCCCACAACTGGTAAAAACTGGGCATGTGTATGTTGCTATGCCACCGCTGTTTAGAATTGATATTGGTAAAGATGTTTATTACGCGCTTGATGAAGATGAAAAAACGGGCATTTTAGCGCGTATAGAAGCAGAGAAAAAACGCGGTAAGGTAAACGTACAGCGCTTTAAAGGCTTGGGTGAAATGAACCCGCTACAATTGCGTGAAACAACCATGGATCCAAATACCCGTCGTTTAGTGCAGCTAACACTTGATGAAGAGCAGCAAACAATGGAAATGATGGATATGTTACTTGCTAAAAAGCGTTCATCAGATCGCCGCCAATGGCTTGAAGATCACGGTAACAAAGCACAAGTTTAATAAGCCTTTGGGCTACAGGAGAGGCAAATGAAAATACTATTTAGCACACTGTTGTTAGTCGGCTTTATGTCATCGCCAGTGATGGCGAAAAATATCCTCGACAAGCTGACGGCTGCCCCAGGGTTTGAAATAAGCTTATTTGCTGATGATGTTGAAAATGCTCGGCAAATTGCAGTATCAAGCCGAGGTATAGTGTATGCAGGTTCGCGTAATGCGGGTAATGTGTATGCATTGATTGATCATAACAGCGATGGTGTGGCAGATAAAAAAATAGTGATTGCAGAGGGACTGAATATGCCCTCGGGTTTAGCAATTAAAGGCGGTGACTTATATGTTGGTGAAGTGCACCGTATTATTCGTTTTAAAAATATCGATAAGCACCTCAAAAACCCTGAGTATGAAGTGTTTTATAGCGATTTACCGTCAGAGCGCCACCATGGCTGGAAGTTTTTACGCTTTGCGCCAAACGGCGAGCTGATTATTCCGGTGGGTGTTCCCTGTAATATTTGCGAAGAAGATCCTCGGTTTGGTCGTATTTTTTCGTTAAACACCGACACCAAAGAAATAACCACTTTAGCCAAAGGTGTGCGCAATACTGTAGGCTTTGACTTTCACCCTAGCACGCAAATGCTATGGTTTAGCGATAATGGCCGCGACATGATGGGGGATGATATTCCACCCGATGAGCTAAACCGCATCACTAAAGAAGAAGAACATTTTGGTTTTCCATACGTGCATGGTGGCGTTATTGTTGATCCGGAGTTTGGTGAAGGCAAAAAGATTGCTGACTACACTCAACCTGCATTGGCATTAGGTGCGCATGTTGCGCCATTAGGTATTCATTTTTATACCGGCAAGCAGTTCCCTGATAGCTATAAACAACAGTTATTTGTAGCTGAGCACGGTTCATGGAACCGCTCTAAAAAGGTCGGTTATAAAGTGGCAGTGGCAACTATAGAAAATGCCAAGGTAACAAAGTATACGCCACTGATCACCGGCTTTATGCAAGACGAAACGACATTTGGACGCCCTGTTGCATTTGCACAATTAAATGATGGCAGTCTATTGGTAAGCGATGATTACGCAAACGTAATTTACCGCGTAAGCTATAAGAAAAACTAGGTAAGCTTTAATGAGTGATACAGATACCTTGCTAATGCAAGGAATTGAACAGCAAACAATGGGGCGTTTTACCGAAGACGCCTATTTAAATTATTCAATGTACGTGATCATGGATCGTGCCTTACCGCACGTTGGTGACGGCCTAAAACCCGTTCAGCGTCGTATTATTTATGCGATGAGTGAACTGGGGTTATCGGCAAGTGCTAAATACAAAAAATCAGCCCGTACCGTGGGTGATGTATTAGGTAAATACCATCCTCACGGTGATAGTGCCTGTTATGAAGCCATGGTACTTATGGCGCAGCCGTTCTCTTATCGCTATCCCTTGGTGGATGGTCAAGGTAACTGGGGTGCAGCTGATGATCCTAAGTCATTTGCGGCAATGCGTTATACCGAAGCGCGTTTATCTAAATTCTCTGAGGTATTACTTAAAGAATTAGGCCAAGGGACCGTTGATTGGACGCCAAACTTCGATGGCACCATGGATGAGCCTTTAGTGTTGCCATCGCGCTTACCGCATATATTACTTAATGGTGTCACCGGTATTGCTGTGGGTATGGCAACCGATATACCGCCGCATAATGTGCGTGAAGTAGCCAGTGCCTGTTGTTTATTACTTGATAAACCAAAAACAGAACTCGAAGAGTTATTGGATTTAGTGCATGCGCCTGATTATCCAACTGATGCTGAAATAATTACGCCTAAAGCTGATATTCACAAAATTTATAAAACCGGTCGTGGCTCAATTAAAATGCGCGCTGTGTATTGTGAAGAGCAGGGCGATATCGTTATTACTGCGTTACCGCACCAATGTTCGGGTGCAAAAGTACTTGAGCAAATTGCAGCGCAAATGAACGCTAAAAAGTTACCAATGGTGGCTGACTTACGTGATGAGTCTGATCACGAAAATCCAACCCGTATTGTAATTGTTCCGCGTTCAAACCGAATTAAAGCTGAGCCATTAATGGCGCACTTATTTGCCACCACCGATCTTGAAAAAAATTACCGCGTAAACTTAAATATGCTGGGCTTAGATGGCCGTCCACAAGTTAAAGACTTACGTAGTATTTTAACTGAATGGTTAACCTTTAGACGTGAAACAGTGCGTCGTCGTTTGCAATATCGACTCGATAAAGTACTCGCAAGATTACATATTTTAGAGGGCTTGCTTGCTGCCTTTTTAAATATTGACGAAGTTATAGAAATTATCCGCTCTGAAGATAAGCCTAAACCATTATTAATGGAACGCTTTGAGTTAACCGATATTCAAGCAGAAGCCATTTTAGAATTAAAACTTCGCCATTTGGCAAAACTTGAAGAGTTTAAAATTCGTGGTGAGCAAGACGAATTGGCAAAAGAGCGTGACAAATTAGAGCAAACATTGGGCTCAGACCGTCGCATGTCGACGTTGCTTAAAAAAGAAATTCAAGAAGCCGCAGAAATGTATGGCGACGATCGTCGCTCACCTGTTATTGAGCGTGTGGAAGCCAAAGCTCTGAGCGAAAAAGATTTAATCCCTTCAGAGTCTGTGACTGTTGTTCTATCTGAGAAAGGCTGGGCACGTGTTGGTAAGGGGCATGACTTAGATGTAGAAGGGTTAAATTACCGCGCCGGTGATGGCTATAAAGCATCAGCGCGAGGTAAAAGTAATCAACCTGCAGTATTTTTAGATTCAGCAGGGCGTGCATTTGCGACCGATGCCCATAGCCTTCCTTCTGCAAGAAGCCAAGGCGAGCCGATGACAGGGCGCTTTAACTTAACCTCAGGCGCAAGCTTTGAGCACGTAGTTATGGGTGAAGACGCTCAAGTATTGCTAATGGCTTCTGATGCCGGTTATGGCTTTATTACTGACTTTAAAGATTTAGTCAGTAAAAACAAAAACGGTAAAGCCTTAGTGAGTGTGCCAAAAGGTGGTGTGTTGTTATCGCCAGTACGGGTTAATGACGTTGCCAGTGATTACTGTATGGCAATTTCTAACGAGGGGCGAATGTTGTTATTCCCACTGCGTGATTTACCTAAGCTAGGTAAAGGCAAGGGCAATAAGATTATTTCTATTCCGGGCGCTAAAGTACAAGCGCGCGAAGAGTTTGTAAAAGTATTAGCAGTTGTGCCGCAAGGGAGCAGTGTTACGCTGCATGCAGGTAAGCGTAAATTGACGCTTAAACCAAGCGACCTTGAGCATTACCATGGCGAGCGAGGCCGCAGAGGGAACAAGTTACCTCGTGGTTTACAGCGCGTTGATGAAGCCGTGGTAGAGTTGACGCCGCAGCAAGTTGATGAGCCAAATTCAGATACTGAGCAAAGTTAAAACACTCGGAAAATTAGACTAAACTAGATAACGGCTTACTTAGGTAAGCCGTTTTTTTATGACTGTTTTATTTCAGCGAACGCTTGTGCGCTATTTTCTCGTCTGCGCAACAAAATAACGTTATAATAAAGCAATATATGATTGTGGTTATATTGGAGAGGCGCACTTGCTAGCTGTTATACGTATTTTAATAATGCTGTTGTTTATATTATTAAGTTGTTTTTTTGGTTTGTTGTTATCAATATTTAGACCATTTCATCCTAGTAATGTGCACGTTATTGCAAGTTGGTTTGGCTCAATGGCTAAAATGCTTGGGGTTAAATTAGAACTAAAATATCATCCTGATGCGCTTAAGGTGGGGCCTGCTGTGTATGTAGCGAATCATCAAAATAGCTACGATTTATTTACTATTCCAGCTATGGTACCAAAAAATTGTGTGAGCGTTGGCAAAAAAAGTCTTAAATGGATCCCATTTTTTGGTCAGCTTTATTGGTTGTCGGGTAATATTTTAATCGACCGATCAAATCGTTCAAAAGCTGCTGGCACAATCTCAAAAGCAGCGGCTAAAATAAAACAAAAAGGCTTATCGGTGTGGATGTTCCCTGAGGGGACGCGTAGTTATGGTCGTGGTTTACTCCCCTTTAAAACCGGTGCATTTCATACCGCAATGAGTGCAGAGGTGCCTGTTGTGCCAGTATGTATGAACACAACCGATAAAACCATTAAACTAAATCGCTGGGATAATGGTACAATTTACATTGAAATGTTAGCCCCCATAGCACTTGATAACAGTATCAGTGCCCGTGAACATGCTAAAAGTGTGCACAGTATTATGGCTGCTAAAATAACAGAATTAGATGCTCAAGTGAGAGAGAAATAATGGAAAACTGGCGTGAAATAAGTGAAGACATCGTAACTTCACTACTTGAAGATGGGTCCGATCCAGAAATTCTTTATGAAGTAGAACACCACTTTGTATGTGAAGACTTTACTAAGTTAGAACAAGCGGCATTGGCTGCGTTTAAACTAGGTTACGATGTAGAAGAGCCAGCAGAACTTGAGCTTGAAGACGGTGAAAAAATTTGGAGTTTTGACATTGTTGTTGAAGCCGAATTAGATGTCGACGTGATAATGGAAGACGTTGATAAACTCGCGCAACTTGCTGTTGAATGCGATGTTGAATACGATGGTTGGGGCACTTACTTTCAAGAGTAATGGTTACCAATGCAAAAGGCGAACAATGATGTTCGCCTTTTTTGTGCCTTGTTGGAGCTGTATTGTAATTACAGCCACTTTTTATTTTTAAAGTAAATACCAATCCCACCAGTCAAAACAATTAAAAACACCACAAATGCAGTGAATGCATAAGGGCTTTCTGTTCCAGGTATACCGCCGACATTGACCCCCAATAATCCCGTTAGAAAGCCCAGCGGTAAAAATAAAGCAGCCACCACCGACATTACATACATCCGCTGATTTAATTGCTCAGAGACCTGATTTGTAATGGTTTGTTGGATAACAAGTGCGCGCTCAATTGAACTATCGAGCTCTTCTAAATAGCGAATAAGTAAATTGGTGGTTTCATTTAGCTTGGCTTTATCATCGTCAAAAAGCCATGGGTAATGATTATTAACCATGCTACTGAGTGCTTCTTTTTGTGGTTTTAAGTAACGTTTTAGCGCGATGGTTTGACGGCGAAGTTGCGACAAGCCTTGGTTATCAAACTTTTTACTGGGCTCATCAATTTCCTCTTCAAAATCATCTAAGCTTTCATCTAGCTCATCAATTACTGTTTGCATACGTGAAGTGAGCTTGTGCGCTAATGTACACACCAATTCAGAAATACTGCATGGCCCCTCATTATTATTCAACGAGGCTAGAATATCTTGCACTGATAATAATCGGCGCTTACGCGTGGTGATCACCACATCGTTATTTATAAATAACCGAATAGATACCATGTCTTCAGGGCTTTGTGCTGGGTTTAAGTTGATCCCGCGTAAAAATAACATATGGCCATTCGTTGTTGGCGTTATTCGTGGACGCGGTTCATCAGCAGTGAGTGATTCCAGTTCATAGTCGTTTAACAGCCCGCAGTTTTTTAACCAATCCACCGCATCTGTTTGGCTGTAGTCCATATGCACCCACAGTTTTCCATCAGTAGGTTGCCATTGGTGTAATTGCTTGCTGTTTTCTATGGGGCGTACACCGCCTTTTTCATCAAGAATAAGTGCATGAAGTAAGCCATTAATCATAATAATTTCTCATCGATAGTATGTTTTTAATACAGTTAACTGTAATGTAATTAGGATCTGTTTATCTTTCAAGGTTAAATTTTCAGCAGTCTATTTGGTATTTAGGCAAGGCAGAGTGTGGTTATTCCCCATAAATAGGCGATAACACAGCATCAATGCCAGATAGGCGCTGCCCGAAGGGTTCTGCCTAGGGGCAATTAACTCTTTGTTGCCTACATGGATGTAGGTAAGGGGCGTGAGCAGGACGCGGAAGCTTTGCTCGATTTTTACTTAGCCCACTAGGTTACAAACCTCGCGCCGCGATTAAATTGCCCCTAGTTTGAACAAATATTAATTCGTAAAGGTCCACAGACCCTAGTTAAATAAAATTTAGCTTTACTTTGTATATGTTAAACTGAGTTTAGCAACAAAAACTTATGTTTTAGCCTATGGTTAAATGCATACGTAAGAACTGCATTGTTAAACGAGTTAGCTTAAAAGGTCAATCAAATCGGCTTATCGAGTAGATTAATTTATTTTGTTGGTGTTTTATTTGCTGTAGCGTATAAAACACTTTTTTTACTAAGGGCACATTTATGACGACAAAAATAACAGTTGGTTGGCGTGAGTGGTTGAGTTTACCCGAGCTGGGCATCGAGCAAATTAAAGCAAAAATAGATACCGGTGCACGTACTTCCTGTATTCATGCAATTAATATTGAAGAATATGAAGTGGAAGGCGAAAAATGGGTTAAATTTATAGCCCAACCATTGCAAGAAGACGAGCAAACGCAAATTACCTGCAATGCCAAAGTTAAAAAAATGAAGTACGTTACCAGCTCTAGTGGCCAAAAAGAACTGCGTTACTTTATTGAAACTACACTACATGCTGGCGAATTTAGTTGGCCAATAGAAATTACATTAACAAGTCGTGCGTCAATGAAGTTTAGAATGTTATTAGGGCGCACAGCTATGGAAAATCGTATAGTCGTTGATCCGGCTTTATCACATTTATTATAAGAATTCGTTGAGTAGCAACATACTTATATGTGCTTGCTCAACATAATTTAGTTAAGGTTTTAACTATGAAAATTGGTATTTTATCTCGCAACAAAAATTTATATTCAACGCGTCGTTTAATTGAAGCGGCTGAGCAACGTGGTCATGAAGTAAAAGTGATTAACGCGCTACGTTGTTATATGAATATAAACTCAGATCAACCTGAAATCCATTACCGCGGCGAAAACCTAAAAGATTTTGATGCCATTGTTCCGCGTATTGGCGCATCAGTTACTTTTTATGGCTGTTCTGTATTACGCCAGTTTGAAATGATGGGTGTTTATCCGGTCAATGAGTCTGTGGCTATTTCTCGTTCGCGCGATAAATTACGTTCTCTACAATTATTATCACGCAAAGGCGTAGGCATGCCGGTAACAGGCTTTGCTAGCAAGCCAGATGACGTAAAAGACTTACTCGAAATGGTAGGTGGCGCACCGGTCGTTATTAAGCTACTTGAGGGTACTCAAGGTATTGGTGTGGTACTTGCTGAAACACGTAAAGCGGCTGAAAGTGTTATTGAAGCGTTTATGGGTTTAAAAGCCAATATCATGGTACAAGAATATATTAAAGAAGCGGGTGGTGCGGATATTCGTTGTTTTGTACTCGGAGATAAAGTGATTGCTGCAATGAAACGCCAAGCACAGGAAGGCGAGTTCCGCTCAAACCTTCACCGTGGTGGTAGCGCTACACTGGTGCGTATTACGCCAGAAGAGCGTAAAACAGCGGTAGCAGCGGCAAAAGCAATGGGCTTAAACGTTGCTGGCGTTGACTTACTTCGCTCATCTCGTGGTCCTTTGGTTATGGAAGTAAATTCATCGCCAGGTCTTGAAGGGATTGAAGTGGCAACAGGTAAAGACATTGCGGGCATGGTGATTGATTTCATCGAGAAAAATGCTGCAAGTAAAGGAACGGCAACTCGTGGCAAAGGTTAAAATTAACCGACCTTTCACCCTATTAGGTGAAAGTATTGGTGTAGGTGAACGTAAAACACTCGCGCTAGAAGCTGCAAAGCTTTACACCCATTCACCGCTTAATATTCCTATTGAAGTGGTTAACGGTGTAATGGAAGGCCCTGTATTGATGGTGTGTGCGGCTATACACGGCGACGAACTAAATGGGGTTGAGGTTGTGCGCCAGTTACTGGCTAAAATCGACCCTAATCAGCTGCGTGGGACATTAATAGCGGTCCCGATTGTGAATGTATTTGGTTTTATTCATAAATCTCGTTACTTGCCCGATCGCCGTGATATGAACCGGAGTTTTCCGGGGTCTGAGCGTGGTTCGTTAGCAGGTCGTATGGCGTATATGTTTTTTAACCAAGTAGCTGTGCATTGTACGCATATTATAGATTTGCATACGGGTGCAATTCATCGTACTAACTTACCGCAAATACGCGCTAATTTAGCCGATGAAGCTACAGCGCAAATGGCTAAGGCTTTTGGCACACCTGCGGTTATTGATGCGTCGTTACGCAATGGCTCATTGCGCAGTGAAGCGGCTAATTTGGGTATACCCGTTATTACCTACGAAGCAGGTGAAGCGTTGCGCTTTGACCCGATTGCGATTGCAGCGGGTGTACAAGGGGTTGATTATGTTATGCGACATTTAAAAATGATACGCGGTAAACGCCCTAAAAAACTGCCTGATCCTGTGATTGCAAGCTCCACTAGTTGGGTGCGTGCAGAAGTAGACGGCATAGTAAGAGCGCAAGTATCGTTAGGTGAGCGAGTAATGAAAGGCCAAGTGCTTGCTTATATTAGCAGTCCGCTTGGCGATTCAGAACTTGAACTCCTTGCTCCTCGAAGCGGTATTATTATTGGCCAGCAGACCATGCCACTGGTAAATGAAGGCGATGCCGTATTCCATATTGCTTATTTTGCACATGCAAATAGCTTGGTAGAGCAGCAGTTAGAAACGTTTATTGATGAGATAAATGATTTAGATGATGAGCTGAAAACGGCTGAACTAAATAATTAATACCAATTTGCTCAATTAAGTGAATTGGTATGACTCTATCTGTAGATATAAAAAACCGCCTTAGTTTTAAGCTAACGCGGTTTTTTAATAGGTGTTGTTTAGCTACGCGGTTTAGGGCCAATAATGCGTTTAATTTTAGGCGCTTTTGTTGGTTTAGGCTCCGTATTAAGCACTAACACCGGGCGGGTAACAAATAAGTTATTAGGGTAAATCACTCTGTGACCATCAACGTGTTCGAGTAAGACATTCATCAGCCCCATTTCAATAATACGCCCTTCAATGGCGTTAGCTCCATCCACAATTCTCACCCAATAACCTACACGGCAGTCATTTTGAATAAACATCAGTAAAAAAGCAGTTAAGTTGCTCAATAATGACCAAGCCGCAAACAGCGCAACACCTAACATGGCAAATAAAGAAGAGCCTAATACCAGTAAACCACGCAGCTCTATTCCCCAAAAAACTAACACTAAACACAACATAACAAAGGCGAGTATTATTTTTAATAGTAACTCTGCTCGGTATTTTCGGTGTAAATCGATTTTACCTCTAATGGCTTTTTCGAGTAACTTTTTAGTGAGCTTTAACAATAACGGAAAGCTCAACAGCGCAATCACGGTTACGATTAGCTTATATTGTGTGCCCACAAGCTCTAAAAGAGAGATTAATTCCAAAACGTATTCTCACAATAATGATAGGCGCAAAGTGTAACGCGTTAACTTTGTGCGCAGTAGTGATTTAAAAAGAATTTTTAACGCTCAGTAGCCACTGTACCGAGTCAACATCATCATATTTATTTAGTGGCGCGGCTATATCAAGGTGGATCATGGTACCCGCATTGGCGCGACTTGGCGCAAGGCGCAAACCTAAGCCCACATTTTTTAGCACTGGGGTGTTCTCAACTTGATACTGAGTGTTCGAGTCGCTGTTATACCAAGCTCGACCGATATCTAAAAAGGCCGCCCCTCCCACTTTAAACAGCTGTAGTAAGTCATATTCCCAGTAATAGCGCTTTTCTAAACTGACTAAAAAACTCCGATCCCCATGTTGAAATTCCATAGGATAGCCACGAAGTCCAGTTTCGCCCCCTAGGGTGAGCTGTTTATCATTAGTGAGGTTTTTTGCGTATTGCAGCCTTGCTTTTACATACCAAGATTGATCAATACTGGTATTTAAATAATATTGAATTTGGCTAGTAGTGAGCAAGTTTTCGAGCTGTTTTTTCTCGTTATTCCAATAGCCTTGAATATCTGCATGAAAACGCCAAAGGGTATGGTTAGTGCTAAAATGGGCTTTGTTAAAATTAAACGAGTACACAGCGCGGCTATCGTCGTTACTTATTGATTCATCGGAGTAGCCCAGGGTGGCTTTGATATTCCAACCTAAATTTAAATCCTCAGTACGATAAATACTGTCAAAGTTACGTACTTTTATAAAGTTATCTTCAAACCAGTGGCCGCTTACATAAGGATAACTAAGCTGCCTATTTTCAGCTAGCGGCACAGTCGTTTCATCGATGCTTTTAAATGTTTGTTGCTCATCGATATAACCTAGGCTCAAGCGCTGTGTCCAGTTATGGCTAAGGGCTTTAGAGTGACCAAAAAATACTTGATTTAGATCGGTGGTCTGTTCAAACTCACTAAATTTATCGCCCCTAAGGTACAGGGCCTCTTCTCGCTGGGTTGAGTAACTCAGGGCGCCATAACTATAGGGCGTATCGATGGCATAAAACGGGTAGGTTAGTTCAACTAAATGACTTTTGCCGTCGCTGTTGTCGGCATACTCTAAACGCCCTCGGTAGCGAGTTGATAAGATATTAGGATCATCGTAAACAAATAAATAACCATTTCGGTCACTGTCTGTTTTACGTGCAAACGATAACCGTTTGCCCCAACCAAATAAGTTAGATTCGCGAAAACCAATACTTGATTTATTTTCACCACCACTACGGCTAAAACTAAGTTCGGGCAGTAAAGTCCATAAGTCTCGAGTAATTACTGTTACATCAATATTTCCATCACAATTTTCGTCAGCAATAATTTGTGCGTCATATAAATAGTTTTGTTTACGCAGTAGCCGTTCAGATTCAGCCAAGGTTTTTTGATTAAAAGTATCACCCGCTTTAAACAATAAAATGCTTTTAATAACCTCAGGCTCAGTTTGTATATGTGCACGATTAGCAAAGCGAAACAGTGCGTTGTTTTCAGCTTCGAGTTCGGTATTAAAAACATTAAGTTGTTTAAGATTAATTGAGGCAATTTTAGCGTTACTATTTATCGTAAGCGGTGGAGGTTGAGACTCGATTTGTCGACGCAAGTTAATTTCAGAAGTTTTCAATGAATCGTCATTTTGGCAGCTTTGGGCTAGTGGCGTTTCTTGCGCGCAAACGCTGAGCATAAACATACTCGAAATAGAAAGGCTAAAACAACTACGTGCAATCCATTTTCTATTTAACATTGACCCTCTTTAGCGCTATTTTGCAAAATAAAACACTTACTCTTAGCTTACATCATTGTTATTGATATGTAAGTAAAAGACAGATTTAGTTTTATTTTTATAGCGATTATAAGGTATTAGCTATGCATTTAAGTTAAATAAAATGTTAACGCTGCCAATAGGTTGTCGGCATCTTGCCCTTCACCATTAATCCACACACTTTGGCTGTAATGCTCAAAATTTAAATTAAATGTGTGGTTAGCATAGTTAAAACGCAGTTGATGACGATCTGCCCCAGCGGCATACTCATTAATGCTAATTTCATCGCTGTGCAAAAATAACGTTCCCCACAATTCAAAGTCTTCATCGTGCGGCAGCTCTGCCGGTTTAATAATAATACATTGATGTGTGTGATCGTATTCAAGTTCGGTCATAAGGGGCTTATTGCGTTGCTAGGTAATGTCGAATTGCGGTTAAAAACTCACCGCCATACTTGTTTAATTTAGTAAAACCAACCCCCGACACTTTTAAAAATTCACTGTCGTTAGTGGGCATAAGCTGCGCCATTTCGGCTAGCGTTTTATCGTTAAATACTACATAAGGCGGCACATCATCGGCATCGGCTAACTCTTTACGCAATGCACGCAGGCGAGCGAATAGTTTTTTATCGTAATTAAACTTCGCTAACTTATCCTGATAAACGTGTTTAGCTTGTAAGCGAGGCTCGGCCAATTGCAGCGCATATTCACCTTTTAAAATAGCGCGTGCAGCTTCCGTTAAACGCAATGAAGCGCCTTGGGTTATATCTTGGCTTAATAGCCCTTGATGAATAAGTTGGCGTAAAATACTAAGCCAAAATTCACTGCTTTTATCTTTACCTATGCCATAGGTACTAAGTTCATGATGATTGTTATCACGAATGCGGCTAGTATTTGCGCCGCGTAATAACTCTACAATGTAACCCAATCCAAATCGTTGTTGCGCGCGATAAACACATGAAAGCGCTTGCTGTGCGACAAATGTGCCATCAAAACTTTTAGGTGGATTTAAGCAAATGTCACAGTTCCCACAGGGCTCGCGTTGGTACTCACTGAAGTAGTTCAATAATATTTGACGACGACACGTTTGTGCTTCGGCAAAGCTGGCCATGGCATTAAAGCGCTGCTCTTCTACGCGGCGGCGTTGTTCATCGTCAATATCTTCAAAAAAGCGTCTAACTCGGCCTATATCGGCAGGGTCAAAATACATGATGGCCTCTGCAGCCAGCCCATCTCGTCCAGCACGGCCTGTTTCTTGGTAATAAGCTTCAATACTTTTTGGAATGTCGTAATGCAGAACAAAGCGTACGTTAGGCTTGTTAATTCCCATACCAAAGGCAACGGTGGCAACCACAATTTGAATATCGTCACGGGCAAATCCGGTTTGCACAAACTGACGTTGCTCGTTACTCATTCCCGCATGGTAAGCGGCAGCATTAAGGCCTGCATCAGCAAGCTTTTCAGCTATATCATCAACACGTTTACGACTGGTGCAATAAATAATACCACTTTGATTTTTTTGCTCTTTTAAATAACGCAGTAATTGCACCATAGGTTTAAATTTTTCTTCTATGGTGTAACGAATATTAGGGCGATCAAAACTGCCGGTATGAATGTAGGGCTGTTGTAGCTTGAGTTGCTCAACAATATCAAAGCGAGTCGCTTTATCGGCAGTGGCAGTGAGTGCCATCATAGGCACATGTGCAAAGCGTTGTTTAAGCTCATTTAAACGAAAATAATGCGGTCTAAAATCGTGACCCCAATGAGAAACACAGTGTGCTTCATCAATAGCAAACAAGCTAACATTCAAATGAGAGAGCCGTTCTAAAAAATCGCGTTGTAGCACTTTTTCAGGAGCTACATAAAGTAGCTTTATCAGCCCTTGATGCAGTTGCTGATACACTAATTGTTGTTCTTCGCGAGCTAGGCTGTTATTGACATAAGCGGCCTTAACTCCCAGTGCTTGTAACTGGGTGACTTGATCTTGCATTAAAGAGATCAGCGGAGAAATAACAATGGTGACTCCCTCTAATACCAACGCGGGTATTTGGTAACACACCGATTTACCACCACCGGTGGGCAGTAATACTAATGAATCTTGGCCATTTATGGCGGCATCAATTACTGCACTTTGACCGTCGCGAAATTCACTGTAACCAAACACTTGTTTGAGTACAGTTTCGGGTTTACGCACAAGCGTATTAGGAGAAGGAGTTAGTGTATTCATCGGCGCTATTTTAGTGGTTTTTTATCAGGATGTCTTTAGCTTTCATTACTTGGTACACACATCTGTAGTGATAAACTAAAATCTGCAGGGGGTTACAATAGCCTCAAGCTGTGCTTTACTCATCGTACCACTAAAAACATAGAGAATAATAATGAATAAAGAAATGTTGATCGATCAAGTTGGGGCGCTGTTTGTTAATAACATGCCCTTTAACCAGTTTTTAAAAATAGCAGTAGAGTCACTTAGTACTGAACAAGCTAAAATATCATTTCCTTGGCAAGACGTATTAATTGGTAATCCGGCGCAAAAGATTCTTCACGGTGGAGTGATTTCTGCGGTGCTCGACAATGTAGGCGGAATGCTTGCTGCAGCAAGTGTAATAGGAAAACTAGACGATGCCGACTTACCCAGTGTGCATAAAAAGTTAGCAACACTGGGCACCATAGATTTACGTACTGATTATTTACGCCCAGGTAAAGGGGAGGTATTTATTGCCAGCGCCACACTTATTCGCTCAGGAAATAAAGTGTGCGTGTGCCGGATGGAGTTACATAATGAGCAGTCAGTACAAATAGCGTTTGGAACGGGCACGTATTTAGTTGGCTAAAAAGTGAGAGGGGGTTAAACTTACGGCCTTTTAAATCATCAAGTGGTTACTATGTCGATTGATACCGAGCAGCGAAAGGGCGCCATTTTTGCCTGCCTCGCCTTTTTTATGTGGGGCCTAGCACCCATTTATTTTAAGATGATCCAACATGTATCAGCATTTGAAATTTTAATGCATCGTGTTATTTGGTCAGTGATGTTTCTTATTTTAGTGGTGAGTGTGCTCAACTACTGGGATAAAATTAAACGCATTTTAATCCAACCTAAATTAATTATGATGCTAGTTGTTACCTCGACCTTATTGGGGTTTAACTGGGGGTTGTTTATATGGGCTATTAATAACAACCACATGCTAGATGCCAGCTTAGGCTACTATATCAATCCTTTGTTAAATGTATTACTTGGTATGGTGTTTTTAAACGAGCGGTTACGTAAGTTGCAAGGAGCTGCTGTTGCCTTGGCTTTTACAGGTGTTTTATTACAGTTAATTAGTTTTGGTTCATTTCCGATTGTGGCATTTTCGTTAGCGACTTCTTTTGCGTTATATGGCCTATTACGTAAAAAACTACAGGTTGATGCCCTGCCTGGGATTTTAATTGAGGCATTAATATTATTACCGGTGGCACTGACCTATTGGTGGTTAATGGTGCCGACTGAAACGTCTAATTTACCAGCGAATGATTGGCTAACTAATGCGCTATTAGTAAGTGCAGGTATAGTGACTACGCTACCATTGCTGTGTTTTACCGGCGCGGCTAAGCGATTGCAATACACAACGCTTGGGTTTTTTCAGTACATAGGGCCTAGCTTAATGTTTATTTTAGCAGTGGTGTTTTATGGTGAAGTGTTTGATGCTGAGCGTGTAATTACCTTTGCGTGTATTTGGAGTGCACTGGCTATTTTTAGTTGGGATTCATACCATCAGTCGCGTAAACGCAGAAAAGCAGCCATTGTCGCCTCAGGTGTGGTTTAGTTAAACTAAACCACTTTATTACGCCCCGACTCTTTAGCTTTGTAGAGCTTTAAGTCGGCTTGCTTTAATAGTTCGTCAATTTGATAGGTTTCACTATGGCTGAAGCCTATCGACAGCGTAAACTTGATTTGTGCTTGGCTAAACTCATGGCTATTAAGCTCAATAAATAATCGAAAGCTTTCTAGTCGTTTTAGCGCTTCTTGTTCGGTCAGTTCAGTAAAAAATACCGCAAATTCTTCTCCGCCTAAACGGGCAACCAATTGGTTTTCAAAATATTTATTAAAGCATACCACCAGCCCTTTAAGCACTTCATCTCCGGCATCATGGCCATAGGTATCATTAATAGCTTTAAAATGGTCAATATCAAGCATAGCTAACATGGCTGGTGCTTTTGCTTTTTTAAACTGCTTTAATGACTTATTGGCCTCTTCAAAAAAGTAACGACGATTAGGGAGTTTAGTTAAGTAATCTGTATTAGCTTGTCGTTTTATGGTGGCTATGAGCTCTAACATATCGACGTTTTGACTTAACCGGCAGTAAAATTCTTCACTATTAAATGGTTTATACAAGTAGTCATTTGCCCCATTTTTTAAAAATAAAGTGGATAAGTTAGACGAAGTGATACCTGAAATACCAATAATGGCTTTTTCGTCATTACTATAAATGCGTCTAATTTCATTACACAGTTCAATGCCGTCCATATTAGGCATTTCTTTGTCGGTAATAATCACAGAAATATCGGGGGTGTTTTCAAGCTCTTTAAGCGCCTCTAGACCATCGGCTGCTTGTAATATTTGATATTTGTGACGTGTTAATAAACTACATATGTATTGGCGTGTTGACGCAGAGTCATCAACAACCAATACTTTTACATGCTTATTACGGGGCAGGCGGTAAAGCTGCTTTTCTAAATACTCGTAGGCTTGTTTATTGCCTTTGATGATGTAATCAATAATGGGGTATTTTTCAACGGTGTCACGGGTATGCTTATCGATATTGCCTGTCATCACTATGGTAGGAATATCTGCTGCAATGGTGTATGGAACCGCTTCACCTTGTGGCGCGTCAGGTAATATAAAGTCGACCACTGCGCAAAAGTAATGATGCTTACTTATTAGCTCTTTAGTCTCAGCCAAGGATTGAGCAATATCAACCTCGTAGCCGACTTTTTGCGCGATATGCTTTTGCACTCGCGCAATAGTCGGAGTGTCTTCAACAATAAGTATTCTGTGCGTCACGTAACAGCCTTGTTTAAATTTTGCAAAAGTGTTTGCTTATACAAGTTGTAACTGCTAAAACGCCAAAAAGCAACTATTGTAGTGACTTATAGATTGTCAGCCTCAGAATAATAATCTTGGCTTATTGGTGTTGGCCCTGAAATTTTTGAGCGTCCAAATAATGTATGGAATTTTGTTTTGCAGGTTGTTAACTTTAAATATTTAACCCATGCTCGCTCAATTGGGTTACTTGGCTCTATTATGCCACTGACAGCATTTACAAATTGTTGCTGATGTTCGTTTTGTGGCTCAACTGTTTTGTTATACAGGCTTTTTAAAACAACACCATGCTGTTCTAAAATACTTGCCTCTAACAGGGTAAAGTGTCCGCTGCGGCTAAATCCGCGTGGAAAGTTTTGGTCATCATAAAATTGACGTTGACTTACGAATGCTTGACGAAGTAGTGAAATATCATTGCTCATAGCTGTACCCTCATACCAATTATTAGCTGGAGTATGGTACATAATCGCTATTTTTTTAAACAAAAAATTTTTATCGTGAGGATAAAAAATTGGACATAGATTTATTAAAAACATTTGTTGAAGTGGTGCGTACTCGCCATTTTGGTAAAGCGGCAGAAAACCTATACATAACGCAGTCTGCGGTGAGTTTTAGAATTCGCCAACTAGAGCAGGGCTTAGGCGTAAATTTATTTATTCGTCAGCGTAATAATATTCAACTCACCGCCCCAGGTGAGCGTTTGTTACCGCATGCGCAAATGATTATTACTGGGATGCAAAGAGCCAAAGTGGATGTTGCACTTGCAGATAATATGCATAAGCAAATTAGCTTAGCAGGTACGCCTAATATTTGGGATGCATTTTTACAGTTTGGTATTACAAATATTGTATCGGCGATGCCTGGTGTATCGCTGGTGGCAGAAGTGAAAGCGCAACAAGAAAGCACTCGCTTATTGTTGGAGCGTACGCTTGATTTAGCTATTTTGTTTGATCCCCCTAAAGTTGATGAACTTGTGGTTGAACGTATTTGTGAACTGCCTATTATTCCGGTGAGTGGTTACGATACGGCAACCAGTGATAACTTTTTTGATAATCAATATGTGTATGTTGATTGGGGAACCACGTTTTCTCTTTGGCATGCGCGTCAGTTTACCGGTAAAACACCGCCTTATTTTAGAACCAGTACAGGGCGTATTGCGCTTGATTTAATACTGCAATGTGGCGGCAGTGCGTTTATTCCACAGGTATTAGTTAAAGATCATTTAGAAAAAGGCGAACTTTTTCATGTAAAAGGGGTAGAAAATACCTCAAGAGATGTATTTGTTGCTTATCATAGAGATAACGAACAGAAAGAGCTGATAGAAACCTTGGTTAATTTGTTAACGCAAATGACACCGAGTTTATTGAAACAAAGTAAGTAGTCGGTAGGCAGTTTATTTTACATGTTATTTTGATTTCAGATTTAATGCAGTTTTATTAACTTAAAAAGACAAAAATGTGTCCTTTGTAATATTTTTGTCATTTAGTGGTGACACACTGCTGCTGTTTTAAAAATTAGTCTATTGTGGTTATCGAGGAAATAACATGAAATTTGCAAAATCGAGCTTATGCTTAGCCCTACTTAGTGGTTTATCTTTTAATGCACTTGCAGAGGTAGATATTTACGGTAAAGCAAATGTAACCGTTCAATCATCTGACGATGGTGAAGGGTCTTTTACTGAAATTAAAAGTAATGCATCTCGTTTCGGACTTAAAGGGTCTGAAAAAATTTCAGACGGTTTAGAAGCGGTTTATAAGTTTGAATTTCAGGTCGATGTGTCTGATGCCGATTCTAAAGGTGATAACGACAATATTTCAGCGCGTAATCAATATGTGGGCTTTAAAGGCGGATTTGGTCAGGTTGTGATAGGCCGAAATGATACCGCGCTTAAGCAAGCGCAGGGGAAACTAGATCTTTTCAACGATCTTGAAGGTGATATAAAAAATACCTTTAAAGGTGAAAATCGTTTAGGTAACTCAGTATCTTATGCTTCAAACTCATATGAAGGTTTTAAAGTATTAGCGTCATTTATTGCAGAAGACGACGTAGATGCCAAAAATGGCTACTCAGTGGCGTTAACTTACGGTGATGCAGGCCTTAAAAAGAGCGCAGTATATGCTGCCATTGCTGCTGATAGCGAAGTCAATGGTTACGATGTAGTGCGTGCAACAGTTCAAGGTAAAATTGAAGATTTTAGACTTGGCGCAATGTACCAAACACAAGAAAAAGTAGATGGCAGCGCTGAGGCTGACGGTTACTTAGTGAATGCAGCTTACCTTATGGGTAGCAACACTTTCAAAGTGCAATACCAAACAATGGATTTTGATGATAGCGATGATAAAAGCGCGATATCGGTAGGTGTTGACCATAAACTAAACAAAAACCTTAAAGTATTTGGTTTTTACTCAAGCTTTGATATGGATAACAAGGTTGACCAAGATTACCTAGGTTTAGGTATGGAATATAAGTTTTAACTAAACCTTAGTTAAAACACTCCCTTTTAACCGCACTCAGTTGAGTGCGTTTTTTTTTGCTTTAAATTATTTACTTATCTGCGCATAATAGCCAAGCATTTGGAATGAGGTGTAACTCCTCAACTATTCCCGTAACTGTGATCAGTTTTACTGTAAGTCAGATACAAATGCCTTAAAACTTCATATAACGAGCGGGTTAACTCATTTTCTTTTTGGTACGTATTAGTACTGAGTGTGGGTGTTTCCCTGCCTAGGATAATTTTTTGCACACTCACACCTCTTTAAACTTACCGCTTTTAACCGTTAACAACGTTTCTTGGCGAGTGGACAATACATTAATTCTTAAGCACATTAATGTGAGCATTGAGCGTGGTAAATTTATTGGTTTAATTGGCCCTAATGGGGCAGGAAAGTCGAGTTTACTGCGGTGCTTATATCGATTTAATCAGCCATCAGCAGGCGACATTAAATTTAACGATACCGATATTTGGCAGCTAAAAAGTGAAGACTATGCCAAGCAAGTTGCGGTAGTGCTACAAGAAACACCGTCGCAATTTAATCTCTCGTTATTCGATGTTGTAGCTCTAGGGCTTACCCCGTATAAAACGCTATTTAGCTCGACCACCCAAGCAGATAAACAAAAAATAGCGCAGGCTATTAGTCGTGTTGGGCTTGAATCTCATAGCAATCAGTCATTTGACTCACTATCTGGCGGTGAAAAGCAACGAGCGCTTATTGCCAGAGCGATTGTGCAGCAACCACAGCTACTCATTATGGATGAACCCACAAGCCACCTGGATGTTAAATATCAAATTCAATTAATGGAGCTGGCTAAATCTTTGGGCATTACTGTGTTTGCTTCATTTCATGATTTAAATTTAGCGGCAGCCATGTGCGATGAGTTAGTGGTTATTAAAAACGGAGAAATCGCTAGCGCGGGAAAGCCTAATAAGGTGATCACCGAGCAAATGCTTGATGAGGTTTTTGGTGTTTGCGCGCAAGTTAATACTCACCCTCAAACGGCGTCCAATGGTGAGTCTATTCCCCATATTACCTATTATTATGGATACCAATAACATGGCGATTATGTCTAACCATGGTGTGGCGTTAATTATTGCACTGTTATGCGCTGTATTTAGTTTATTTGTGGCATTGAGCTTTGGTGCTGCCCCTACCTCGCTCGCAGATGTATACCATAGCTTAACTTTTTCAAGCGAGGCCTCATTTACCAGCCGCATTATTATTGAATTAAGAATGCCACGTACGTTATTGGCTTTTTTGGCCGGCAGCGGTTTAGCGATTGCTGGATTGATATTACAAACAGTTACTCGTAATCCATTGGCTGACCCTTATTTGTTTGGTATTTCGTCGGGAGCATCATTAGGAGTCGTAGTATTAATGGCTTTTGTTGGAATAGGCGCAGGCATTGCGCTATCAGCAGCAGCCTTAATTGGCAGTTTAGTAGCAATGGGGTTATTAATTTTAATTGCTGGCAGTCAACGCAACGCCCAAGTTGAGTCGATGTTATTGGCTGGGGTGGCCTTATCATTTTTATTTAGCGCCTTTACCAGTTTGTTACTTTATTGGAGCGATCCACAGGCCGTCGCGGCTATTTTATTTTGGACTTTGGGAAGTTTTGCTAGGGCGCAATGGCCGTCACTGTTATTACCTGCCTTGGTCATCATTACATGTACAGTCATTATGTTAGGTTTTAGACGCCAACTTAATGCCATGTTGTTAGGTGATGAAAGCGCAACAACGCTTGGTGTACGGGTGCATCGCTTTCGAATTTTAATGCTTATTTTAAGCTCATTGATCACAGCAGTATTGGTTGCTATGTGTGGCGGAATTGGCTTTGTTGGCTTAATGGTGCCGCACATAGTGCGCTTTTTTATCTCTCAAGGCAGCAGCGTTGGATTGTTAATGACCGGATTAGTCGGGGGCATATTTATGGTGTGGGTCGATGTACTGGCACGTTCATTACTCGCTAACCAAGAGCTGCCAATAGGGGTGATCACGGCGGCCATTGGTAGTCTATTCTTTTTAAGTATCTTGTATTTTCGTAAGCGCCAGCTGGTGGGTAAATAATGAAAACATTAATGGTACAAGGTACCACCTCCGATGCGGGTAAAAGCACCTTAGTGGCAGCACTTTGCAGAGTGTTTGCTAACCAAGGGGTTAATGTTGCACCGTTTAAACCACAAAATATGGCGCTCAATAGTGCCGTAACGCACGATGGTGGCGAAATTGGCAGAGCCCAAGCATTACAAGCCATAGCCGCAAAAGTTGAACCTGAAATCGACTTTAACCCTATATTACTCAAACCCAATAGTGATACCGGCGCACAAGTTATTATTCATGGTAGAGCTATCAGCAATATGGAAGCCGATGCTTACCATGACTACAAAAAAGTGGCTATGGATGCGGTATTAACCTCGCATAAGCGTTTAGCTAAACGCTTTGATTTATTACTGGTAGAAGGGGCTGGCAGCCCAGCTGAAATTAATTTACGCGCAAACGATATTGCAAATATGGGTTACGCCGAGCAAGTGGATTGCCCTGTTGTTATTATTGCCGATATTGATAAAGGAGGAGTATTTGCGCACTTAGTCGGGACTTTGGCGTTATTAAGCGAATCAGAGCAAGCACGGGTAAAAGGCTTTGTGATTAACCGTTTTCGTGGTGATATTAGTTTATTACAAGGTGGGCTAGATTGGCTCGAGGAGTACACCGGTAAACCTGTATTAGGGGTATTACCTTACTTGCACGATTTAGCACTTGATGCAGAAGATGCTGTGGCCATAGATAATAATGTGACCGATGCCAGTATAAATATTGCTGTACTGTTATTGCCACATATTAGTAACCATACCGATTTTGATGCTCTGCGATTACACCCGAATATAAATATAACCTACGTGCGCCATACACAAGCAATTCCTGCTGTTGATTTAATTATTGTACCTGGCAGTAAAAATGTACTCAGCGATCTCGCGTTTTTAAAAAATGAAGGCTGGGATCAGCAAATTAAGCGCCATCTACGTTATGGTGGCAAAGTATTGGGTATTTGCGGCGGTATGCAAATGCTAGGTAATACTATCAGTGATCCAAATGTGGTGGAGTCATCGTTGGGGCAAGTGACGGGTTTAGCGCTTAGCGATTTTGATACCATTTTAGGTGGGCAAAAAGTGCTAAGCCAAGTAAATGCAATACTCAATTTAAACCAGCAGCAGGTTGCTTGTCAGGGTTACGAAATACATGCTGGGATCAGTAAAGGTCAAGCGCTCAACAAACCACTTATTCGCTTTAATAAACACCCAAATGGCTTTGAAACTGATGGTTTTATTAGTGATGATAATGCTATTGCTGGTACTTATTTACATGGCTTATTTGACAGCCCTGCAGCCACAGAACAGCTGTTAAAGTGGGTGAAACCAGAAAGTGCAATTAGTGCGATTAGTATAAATGAGCATCGTGAACGCCAGCTAGAACGCTTAGCTGATATGTGTAAAGCGCATTTAAATATTGAACAAATTATTAAAATTTACCAAGGACATAACAATGACTGAATCAACTAACGACAAGCACCAACAGCGCCAGCAAAAAGTAAAAGAACAAGTTGATGCTCGAGTAGCAGCGGCACAGCAAGAAAAAGGCATTTTTCAGGTTATTACTGGTAATGGCAAAGGTAAATCAACCTCTGGTTTTGGTGTGGTTGCACGCTGTGTTGGTCACGGTAAAAAAGCTGCGGTATGTCAGTTTATTAAAGGCACATGGGAGTGTGGTGAGCGTAATTTACTGCAAGGTGCTGGGGTTGAATTTGCTGTTATGAATACCGGGTTTACGTGGGATACGCAAAATAAAGAGGCCGATACCGCGGCAGCGCAAGCAACATGGCAAGAGTCAAAGCGGATGCTAAGCGACAGCAGTATCGATGTGGTATTACTCGATGAACTCACCTATATGGTGACCTATGGTTATATCGACCTTGAAGAAGTGGTTGTTGCTGTAAATAATAGACCGCCTATGCAATCGGTAATTATTACTGGTCGTGCTGCGCATCGCACCTTAATAGAGCTTGCCGATACGGTAAGTGAAGTACGTAATGTAAAACATGCGTTTGAGTCGGGCGTAAAAGCATTGAAAGGCTTTGATTACTAATGTTAAAGCGTATTGTTTTTGGGCTGTTATTGTTTGCTGTTAATGTACCTCAAGCCCTAGCTGACAAGCCGCTTCGTATAGTGGCTCTAGCACCACACATAGTTGAAAATTTATATGCCATTGGGGCGGGTGATTTAATAGTGGGCACGCTGGATTACGCAGATTACCCGCAAGAGGCGACTAAAATTGAGCGTATTGGTGGCTACAATGGCATTTCTATTGAAAAGTTACTCATGCTAAAACCTGACATGGTGATTGCGTGGAAAAGTGGTAATCAGGCTGAAGATTTAGCACAAATAAAGCGTTTAGGAATTGAATTATATTTAAGTGATCCAAGTTCTATTGAAGGGGTTGCCTCGGAAATACTAAAACTAGGTCAAATAACGGGCCATATTGAGCAAAGTAAACAAGTAGCCGAGACATTTACAGCCAAACTCAACGCAATTAAAGTTACCCAGAAAGATAAAACCACGCTTACGGGGTTTTATCAGTTGTGGCCTGAGCCTATGATGACTGTATCAAAAAATACATGGATCAATCAGTTAATCGAAACGTGCCAAGTAACCAATGTATTTGCAAACAGCGACACAGATTACCCACAAATTAGCATCGAAAACGTGATAGTTACTAAGCCACAAGTTATTATTATTCCCGATGAAAAATCAAAAAGGGTAATGCCTACGGTAAATTGGCAGCAGTGGCCTGAAATTCCTGCGGTAAAGTATGAGCAGTTTATTAGCGTCAATGCTGATTTATTACATCGGTTTACCCCCAGAATGTTGGATGGATTAGCGCAGATGTGTGACAAAGTAGATATATCTAGAGAATTTATTAAGAGTCAATTATGAGCAACTGGTCATCTTTTTTAAACCATGAACTTAGCCAAACATATATGCAGCAAACCCTTGAATATATTGCGAATAAACGAGCCGAAGGCACTGCTGTATATCCGCCAAAATCACAGGTGTTTAGCGCATTTGATGCAACTCCACTTAGCGACATTAAAGTGGTTATATTAGGTCAAGACCCTTACCATGGAGAAGGGCAAGCGCATGGTTTGTGTTTTTCAGTATTGCCTGAGGTTAAAAAGCTCCCGCCTTCGCTTAAAAACATTTATAAAGAGTTAGTAACTGATATTAATGGCTTTACCACGCCAGAACACGGCTATTTACAAGGCTGGGCAGAGCAAGGTGTATTTTTACTCAATACTGTATTAACCGTAGAGCAAGGGCAAGTCCATTCCCATAAACACTTAGGTTGGGAGCAATTTACCGATAACGTGATTGCTCATATAAATGAACACTGCCAAGGTGTGGTGTTTATTTTATGGGGCGCACATGCACAAAAAAAAGGTAAAAGTATTGATCGCCAGCGCCATCATGTATTGGCAGGGCCTCATCCTTCGCCGCTTTCAGCGCATCGCGGCTTTTTTGGTTGCCAGCACTTTTCCAAAACCAATGAACTGTTAATAGGGCAAGGGGCGCAGCCCATTAATTGGCAGGTATAGGGTAATAGGCATTAAAAAAGGCTTTCATTTATGAAAGCCTTTTTAGTTGCTTATGTTGGTTAAAACTCTAACTCATCAATAGCAACACTATCTGCAAAATAGTCAAGCTCCAGTAGTTCTTTGCGCAAACGTTGCTTATCTTTTATTGCTTCTATTTCGCGCCATTTTCTTTTTTTATTTTTTTGAGAGGTTTTTTTCGATGTATCAGAATCTTCTAATATCTCTATTATTTCGTTTAGGCTATCCATTGATTATCTCCTATTGACCACTTTTTGAACCTCGGCAGTATCTATACCACAGCTATTAATAAAATAGAATATAAATGTGACGAAACTGTTACTAACGGGTGGTATTTTGATGAAGATCAATGAGAACTGCACTTAAATGGGGACAAGGCGAGTATTTAAAATAAAATTGCAGGTATAAAAAAACGCCGCAATAAGCGACGTTTTTAAACTCTTAAAACAGCGGTTAGTTACATCGCTTTAAAGCGTGCTTCTAATTGTTCCTGTGCATCTGCAAATGAGCGAATACCTTCAGCGAGTTTTTCAGTCGCCATGGCATCTTGGTTATGTAACCAACGGAACTGTGTTTCGCTAAGTGGCTCAGGTTTTGGCTCTTTAGTAATATCACTTGCTAGCAAGTATTCTTCAGCACCTTCTAAATTACCCAAATCTTCTAAAAGATTAGGGCTAATTGTTAGCTTATCGCATCCTGTAAGTGCAATAATTTCACCGGTATTACGAAAGCTTGCGCCCATAACTACGGTTTTGTAGTCGTGACGTTTGTAAAACTCAAAAATGCTACGTACAGATTGCACACCCGGATCTTGAAGCGGATCGGTTGGTTTTTCCATACCGTTTGCCACGTGCCAATCTAAAATACGGCCAACAAATGGAGAGATTAAAAATACGTTTGCATCAGCACAGGCGCGCGCTTGGGCATCGCTGAATAATAAAGTAAGGTTACACTTAGTGCCTTCTTTTTCTAATTGCTCAGCCGCTTTAATACCTTCCCATGTTGACGCTATTTTAATTAAAATTTTGTCTTTGCTTACGCCTTCTTTTTCGTAAAGGCTCAATAGCGTGTGTGCTTTATTAATTGTTGCTTGGGTGTCAAATGATAAACGTGCATCAACTTCGGTAGAAATATAACCCGGTACAATTTCACTAATTTCTTTTCCAAGTAATACAGCAAAATAATCACAAGCCAGCTCTAGCTGTTTTGCAGGCTGCTGCTCTGTTTCTTTTGCATACTGCCATGCTTTATCTAGATAAGGTTTGTAAGCTTCAATCTCGCTCGCTTTTAAAAGCAGCGATGGATTGGTAGTCGCATCTTCAGGTTGATGTTTTTTTATGGCTTCTATATCGCCCGTGTCGGCCACGATAGAAGAGTGTTGTTTAAGCCTTTGTAGAGCGCTAGTCATTTGCTTTTCCTCATTCCAAGCAAGTTAAAAGAAAATCTAAACTACCTTAATATAGCTATACTGCAACAGTGTGACAATGCTTGATAGGTCTTATGTCCTTATCAATGAAAAAACGGTAACGGTTGAGTTTTAGGTAGGATAATTTTAAACAAAACGTGCTTTTCGTCTCATTTAATGTTGAAATTGACATTAAATAATTTACAAGTCAATAGCTAACTATGATCACTGTTATTTCACCAGCAAAGAATCTTGATTACGACACGCCACCCGCAACAGATAAGTTCACTCAACCTGAATTACTTGAGCACAGCGAAGCGCTCATGAAAGTATGCCGTGAACTAACTCCTGCGCAGATTGGTAGTTTAATGAAAATTAGCGATAAGCTCGCGGGCCTTAATGCAGCACGTTTTAGTGAGTGGGCGCAACCGTTTACTACGAGTAATGCTAAACAAGCGGTGCTTGCCTTTAATGGCGATGTATATGGCGGTTTAGATGCCGACACCCTAACGGCTAAGCAACTTGATTATGCTCAAGAGCATTTACGTATACTCTCGGGTTTATACGGATTATTAAAACCACTTGATTTAATGCAAGCCTACCGCCTAGAAATGGGTACAAAGCTTGAAAACAGCCGTGGTAAAAACCTATATGAGTTTTGGGGCAGTATTATTGCTAATAAACTTAACGACGTTTTAGCGGCACAAGATGCACAATACTTAGTTAATTTAGCGTCTAACGAATACTTTAAAGCGGTAGATAAAAAAACGCTTAACGCACAAATTATTACGCCACATTTTAAAGACTGTAAAAACGGCCAATATAAAGTGATTAGCTTTTACGCTAAAAAAGCGCGCGGCATGATGGCGCGTTACCTTATCGAAAACCAAGTCACGCAGTTAAGTCAGCTTAAAGAGTTTACCGTGGCCGGTTATTACTTTAGCTCAGAAGCAACCACTAAAGAACTTGAACCGGTATTTTTGCGCGAAGAGCAAAGCTAAATTTAGCGCTATTTGCAGCTAAACACATACCCAAAAAGCTATGCATTGCATAGCTTTTTTTATACTGGCGCTATTTTTGCAAACCTTAGGTTATTAATAGAAACTAAGGTATAAAATAAATGCTCTCAATTCCCTCAATTACAGAAGCCGAAAAACTTATAGAAGAGAAGCTCGGCGGTTGGTTTGATGTTGTTATAAGTCATATCCCTAACTTTATAGTCGCGGTGATTATTGCGATTATATTTTCATTTATTGCCCGCCTTGCAGGCAAAGGAATGAAAAAAGTATTGCGTCGCTCGCTCGATTCTACTCAAATTGCTGACTTAATGGCCTCCATTTTTAAAGTTATTGTTCTGAGTGTTGGGGTCTTTATTGCCCTTGATTTTATGGGCTTAAAAAGTACCGTTACGTCACTGCTTGCGGGTGCAGGTATTGTTGGTCTCGCCATTGGTTTTGCTTTTCAAGATATGACCGAAAACCTAATTGCGGGTATTGCTATGGGTATTCGTAAACCGTTCAAAGCGGGTGATGTTATCGAGACCGATAACGTATTTGGTTCAGTGCATTCAATAAACTTGCGCAACACACTAATAGAGAGCTTTTACGGGCAGTTGATACTGGTTCCTAATAAAATACTATTTAGAAATGTACTGCGTAATTACAGCACTTTAGGGGTCAGAAGAATAGAGGTAGCTGTAGGTATTTCTTACGCTGATGATATAGAAAAAGCCAGTGAAGTTATTGTCGAAAAAATTAATCAATTTGACTTTGTGATCCGCAAAAATGAGACCGCGGTGTACGCAGAAGGCTTTGGTGATAGCAGTATAAACTTACTGGTATGGTTTTGGATTAAATACCCTGGTGAGCCCGATTTTATGACGGTGCGTCACAAAGGGGTTGTGGCAGTAAAGCAAGCACTCGATGCTGCTGATATAAGTATTCCGTTTCCTATTCGTACGTTGGATTTTGGTATTAAGGGCGGTGAAAAACTCGATGCCATGATAAGCGATAAAATAAATCAGCAGTCAGCAAATAAAGAGGGTGACAATAATACTGATGCAAGCCAAGGTGAGTAAATAATTTAAAACCCCGAAGGTAAAAGCATTGGGAAATAGTTACTGACTATCAGCGCGTTTTTACAAATTAAAACGCGCTTTTTATAATAAATAATATAAGGGTCTGTTGACCTTTGCGGATTAAAATTAGTTCAAACTAAGAGCTATTTAATCGCGACGCGAGGTTTGTTGCCTAGTGGGCTCGATAACTGCTCCTGTGTTATTCTACTGGCTTACATCCATGTAATAATAAGTAAAAACCGAGCAAAGCTTCCGCGTCCAGCTCACGCTCCTTACCACCATCCATGTAGACAACAAAGAGTAAATGTCCCTGGGCAAAACCCTTGGCTAAATACCAAACAGACTACTGCAAATTCAACCTTGAAAGAACAACAGACCCAATTGATAATCTGAAGTAATTAAAGCCTTGCGCTAACTGCCTTAAAAACGCCTCAATTAGAAAACTATATCGATAAGGTTTCTCATCTCAAAATAGATTATTTAATCAACCGAACTAGAGCCCAAGCTTGATGTAAGCTCTTTATAATAAGTGTCTATAAACAAAGGTTTCAAAAGTATAAGCAGCTGCAATGAGCGTCGCGATTGGTGCGTAAACTAAAAGGCTTTTAATTAAGTATTTAAACTGGCTTGGGAATATGCTCTGCAGTGAATTATATTGTGCAAACCATAAAAAAGCGCCGCTTGTGTTGGAGAAACAAGCAGCGCTGAGGGATAAGTTAGGTGTATTAGTTAAGAAAAAGTTGTATTAAATGACACTAATTTTGTTATGAATGATTTTAACCCCATCCATATTTTCTAAAAACTTTTGTGCGAGAGCGCGTTCAAAACCGTTATTGGCTTCACCTTTAAGTTCAACGTTACCGTCATTAACGTGTACGTTTAGTTTTTCTAACTTTAAATTTGGGTTAGTGCGCAACTCATGAGTAATAGATTGTTGTAAATTAGGTTGTGTAGCCACACTGCTAACTACAGCTAAATGCGTTGCTGCACTGACTTTAAAAGCAGAGACTAATAAAAATAAACAACAAAACGAAATAAAACCGATAGTAAATTTAATGCGACTCATAACTATATCCTTAGTGTGTTACTAAAAAACAACGCCATTACTCGGCGTTTTAATACTCGTATATTCGATAGGGTTACAAGTTTCATTCCAAGATTAACTATTTGAAATAAATTACTATTTTATTAATTGGTTATTCAGCTAAGTATTTTTTACATATTACTATGAATAGCTTACTCACTGTTTTTAAGTCACAAAAAAGCCGACAAACGTCGGCTCAATTAAATGTGTTAAAGCTAAAGCTATTTTTTCTTTTTAGCTTTGGCTTTTTTCTTCGCTTTCATTTTTACTGGATCTTTACGTTTTTTAACCGGTGGCTTGGCTTCTTTATGCTTTGGCTCTAATCCTTTAAATACACGGCGTTTTAGCTTTTGCTCTATGTAACGTTCTACTTTGTAAAGTATGCCAATGTCGTGCGCTTCAATGAGTGAAATCGCAATACCTTTTTTACCCGCACGACCCGTACGGCCAATACGGTGTACGTATACATCTGCAGTACGTGGCATATCAAAATTAATTACGTGGCTTATATCAGCTACATCAATACCGCGGGCCGCCACATCGGTAGCGACTAAAATACGGGTTTTGCCACTGTGGAAGTTTTCCATGGCTTTCATGCGTTTGTCTTGTGGCATTTCACCACGTAACCACGCAGCTTTTACGCCGTTATTAGTAAGCTCACCAATTAGGGTTTCAAGGCGCTCACGAGTTTTTACAAACACAATCGCTTTACTTACATCAGGGCCATTTAAGGTGTTAACTAATAGCTCTAGTTTATGGCGGTAGTCGTCGGCTAAATGAACCCATTGATGAATTTTAGCTTTTTCTTTGCGTGATGATTCGGCTTCAAGTAGCGCGGGGTCGTTTAAAATACGCTCAGCAAATAATTCTACGCTATCGCCCTCAAGGGTTGCTGAGAATAAAAAGCACTGACGGCGGTTCTTAGCTTCATCACAAATGCGCAGCATTTCTTTACGAAAGCCCATGTCGAGCATGCGGTCGGCTTCATCAAGAATGAGCATTTCTACGTTTTCTGCGTGGAAGTTCTCGGTTTCCAAATACTCCATTAAACGCCCAGGTGTGGCGATTAAAATGTCATTATTATTTTCAAAAATTTCTTTGTGTGTACCGTAGTTTATACCGCCGGTAACCACCCCAATTTTTAACTGGGTTTGTTTTGCAAGTAACTCACATTGTTCATGAATTTGATAAGCAAGCTCGCGCGTTGGGGTCATAATTAATACCCGTGCAAAGCCCGGATCACGACGTGGGAAATCCATTAAATATTGAATTGCCGGAATTAAAAATGCCGCCGTTTTACCCGTACCTGTTGGTGCCGACGCTAAAATATCGCGTCCTTGCAACGCCTCAGGAATGGCTTGTTGTTGAATGCTAGTGGGGGTTTCATAGCCCATTTTATTAATAGCATTGAGTAGCTTATCATCAAGATCAAATTCAGAAAATTGCATAGAGTGTCAAAAATAGGGGACAATTGCCGTTAATTATACGCACTTAAACCTGCTTGGTGAATGAAAAGGTGAAAAAATGTCTGGTTTTGCATTTAAACAATTTAAGGTTGAGCACGACCAGTGCGCCATGAAGGTCTCTACCGATGGTATTTTACTGGGCGCATGGGCTGATTTAAGCCACGCAAATACGTTACTTGATATAGGAACAGGTACAGGGTTACTGGCTCTAATGTGTAAGCAACGAGCGCCACATTTAAAGGTGAGTGCGGTTGAAGTTGATGAAACCGCCTACCAGCAGGCTTTACAAAATTGCCAGCAAAGTCCTTGGCGAGATATTAGTATTTACCATCAGCCTATTCAGCAGTTTGAGGCTGTGGGTTTATTTGATTGTGTTATAGCTAATCCGCCTTATTTTAATCACAGTTTAAAAGGTGATAATGCAGCGCGAAATACCGCTCGCCATACCGATGGTTTAAGTTTTGCAGAACTGCTTGGTGCGTTTAGGCATCTAAGTCATCAAGATTCGCGTTTTAATCTTATTTTACCCACCACTGAGGCGCAGTTATTTATAACATTAGCACAGCAGCAAGGGCTGTATTTAAATCGCCTTTGCCAAGTACAAGCTATGCCAAATAAGCCCTTTAGCCGCAGTTTGATGACTTTTAGTTATGAGCAGAGTGAGATAAGTACAACTAAGTTATGTATTAGAGCCAATGATAATAGCTATACCACAGAGTATCAGGCGCTATGCCGCGCATTTTATTTAAAAATGTAGCGCGTTCTGGGTGTTTAAACAGTTTTGCATCTGGTTGTTTATTGTTACTATGGCTTAATTAATCGCTAATATAGTAACGCAATGAATTTATTGAATAAAAAAAGAGCTAACTCGCTGTTGATGGGATTTTTGGTCGGCAGTATTTTTGCCTCATTTAAGTTATTAGCTAACCCCACACCGGTTGGGCTTTGGAAAACTATTAACGAAGAGACTAACGAGGCTAAGTCGTACGTGCGCATTACTGAGCAAGATGGCGTGCTGACTGGAAAAATTGAAAAAATACTCAATAAAGCCAAGCAAGATGCACTTTGCACCGAGTGTGATGGTGATAAAAAGAATCAGCCTATGTTGGGGATGACCATTATTGAAGATGTGACCTATGCGGGTGACGGTAGTTGGGAAGACGGTGAAATACTCGACCCAAATAATGGTAAAACCTACAGCGTGCGTTTAACACCGCAGCAAAATGGCGAAAAACTAGAAGTGCGCGGTTATGTGGGCTTTTTTTACCGTAACCAATACTGGTTAAAAGTAGAATAGTTAAGAATTAAAAAGCGCTGCATGGCAGCGCTCTTTGCAATAGTGAGTTATAGGGTTTCAGCGTACTCTGTCATCACTTGTTCTACCCAAGTGGCGATACGCTCGTCGCTTAGCTCGTACTGACTGTCTTCGTCTAATGCTAAACCTACAAACTGTTTACCGTCTTCGGTAAGTGCTTTTGATGCTTCAAATTCGTAATTACTGTCGTTCGGCCAAAAGCCTAATTGAGTAATGGCTTGGGCATTTATTTCGTCGTGAAGCATGCCTAATGCGTCTTGAAACCACTGACCATACCCTTGCTGGTCGCCCATACCAAACAAAGCAATGGTTTTACCATTTAAGTCGACATCTTTTATGTCGTCCCACTTTGATTCCCAATCTTCTTGAATTTCGCCAAAGTCCCACGTAGAAATACCAAAAATGATAAAGTCATATTGCTCAGCGTTTTTAAGCGGCTCGTCTTTAATATTGTGTAAACTGACGATATCGGCGCCAATAATGTCGCGTATTTTTTCTGCCGCCATTTCGGTATAGCAGGTAGTAGAACCAAAAAATAAACCAATCTGCATCGTATTTATCACTGTGTAATTGCCTGTTATGATAGGCTCAAGTTTACCGTAAGGTATTTTTAATTGATACCTTCTCCCGTGGTATTACCAACATGAGATCACAACGTGACAACGCTATCTGACGATTTACCTGAACAAAATACTGAGCTAAGCAGCAATAGCGACTTTTTAGAAACCTTTTTAGATAGCCTCTATTTAGAGCAAGGCGTAAGTGAAAACACACTGAGCGCTTATCGCAGTGACTTAGATAAGTTTTGCCAGTTTTTAAAAGGTGAAAGCTTAATGACGGTAACCAGTTTAGATGTTGAAAGTTACCTAGCACACCGCGTTGATTTAGGGCTAAAACCACGCAGCACTGCGCGAAGTATTAGTGCATTAAAACGTTTTTATCAGTACTTTGTACGCGAAAAAATAATTAGCGACTCACCTATGGTCAATATTGCTCAGCCAAAGGCAGGGCAGTCGTTACCAAAAACGCTATCTGAGGCCGAAGTAGAAGCGCTATTAAGTGCGCCCAACATTGAAGAGCCAATGGGGCTGCGCGATAAAGCCATGCTGGAGTTACTGTATGCAACAGGCCTGCGGGTAACCGAGCTGGTGGGGCTTAGAATGGAGCAAATAAATTTGCGCCAAGCTGTGGTGTTTGTAAAAGGTAAGGGAAACAAAGAGCGGCTAGTGCCATTAGGTGAAGAGGCCATGTACTGGCTTGAGCAGTTTTTAAAGCTCGGGCGCGCACAAATGATAAAACACGCCACCGATTTTGTATTTCCCTCAAAGCGAGGGGTGGGTATGACACGACAAACTTTTTGGCATCGGATTAAACACTATGCTATTTTGGCATCCGTTGAGTCGCCGTTATCACCCCATACCTTGCGACATGCATTTGCAACGCATTTATTAAATCATGGGGCTGACTTGCGTGTGGTGCAGATGATGCTTGGCCACAGCGACCTATCAACTACCCAAATTTATACGCATGTAGCGAATGAGCGATTAAAATCGGTGCATGCTGAGCATCACCCTCGTGCTTAAGCGAATTTTTTTGTCACTAAGCCGGTCATATAGACACGATAAGATAAGTATTTTTAGGATAGAGAACCCGTTATGAAAAAATTAATGTTAGCAGGTGCCATGTTGTGCACTAGTTTGAGCGCTTTTGCTAATAGCGTTGCAGTCACTCCGGATGCTACAGATCCTATCGTGACAAAATTTGCCGCGCTAGGGGTGACCGTTAAACAAATTAATCCAAGCCCAGTTGCAGGCTTAAAAGAATTGATCACCAATAAAGGTGTGTTGTATGCAAGTCCTGACGGTCAATTTTTAATGCAAGGTACGCTAATCGATCTAAACAACCGTAGTAACTTAACCGAGCAAGCACTTAATGGTGTGCGCCAATCAGGGTTAAAAGAATACGAAGACTCAATGATTGTGTATAAAGCGCCAGAAGAAAAACACAGCATTACTGTATTTACCGATATTAGCTGTGGTTACTGTCGTAAATTACACCGTGAACTAGATGACTTACTTGAATCGGGCATTACGGTTAAATACCTAGCGTTTCCACGCGGTGGCCTACAAGGGTCAGGTTATGCTGATTTAATGAATGTATGGTGTGCGAAAGATCAGCAAGAAGCATTAACTGAAGCTAAATCGGGTGCAGATACCCAAATTGTTAAAGGCTGTAGCGCACCTGTTGCTGAGCATTATCAGTTAGGCCAGAGTTTTGGTATTAGCGGTACACCGGCTATTATTTTAGAAGATGGCACGATGATCCCAGGTTATCAGCCTGCTGCGGCATTAAGCGCAGCGCTTGAGGCTAACAAAGCGGGCTAAGCAATACCGCGAGTATGTGTTTAAAAAGGCCTTAATGGCCTTTTTTTGTCTTATTATCATGAACATCATAAGTTAAAAACTAGCATGAAAAAAATGATCATTGCGCGAGAACCCGTTGACGACTCTCATCTGCCGAGCCATCTTCACCCTGTTATTAAGCAAATTTATGCCACGCGAAATGTGTCCCATGCCGATGAGCTAAACAATAGCGCAGCTACACTCCACGACTTCAAACTTTTTAAAGATATAGACAAAGCCAGCCAACTGTTAATTGAAGCCCTACACGCACAAAGCAAAATACTTATTGTGGGCGACTTTGACGCCGATGGCGCAACCAGCACCGCCACCTTAATGCAAGGGCTGGCCATGTTTGGCTTTACCCACTTAGATTACTTAGTACCAGACCGCTTTAGTTTAGGGTACGGTTTAAGCCCAGCATTGGCTGAGCAAATAGTGACGATGCAGCCCGATTTAGTGATCACCGTAGATAACGGCATATCGTGTATCGCAGGCATTGATATTGTTAAAGCCGCAGGCATTAAAGTGCTGGTAACAGATCACCATTTGCAGGGTGAACAACTGCCTAACGCCGATGCTATTGTTAACCCTAACCGCCACGATTGTGATTTTCCCTCTAAGTCGATAGCTGGTGTTGGTGTGGCATTTTATTTACTCATTGCCCTGAGAAGTGCACTGCGTGAAAAAGGTTATTTTGAGCAGCATCCCATGCCAAATATTGCTGATTTGCTTGATATTGTAGCGTTAGGTACGGTAGCCGATGTGGTGGCACTTGATGCGAATAACCGCACCTTAGTGCACCAAGGCTTGGCACGTATTCGCAGCGGAAAAACTCGCCCAGGTATTACCGCACTGATTGAAGTGGCTAATCGCAATGCCGCGCGCTTGAGCGCCAGTGACTTTGGTTTTTCGCTTGCACCACGCTTAAATGCAGCAGGGCGCTTAGACGACATGAGTCTAGGCATAGCGTGTTTACTTAGCAACGACATAAATCAAGCAAGGCGCATAGCTGGCGAGCTTGATAGTTTAAACTTTGCCAGACGTGAAATAGAGCAAGGCATGCAAGTAGAAGCGCAAGCGGTGCTCGATAGGCTCGCCTTTAAAGAAGACAGTGTGCCCGATGCTATTTGTTTGTACCAAGACGATTGGCACCAAGGGGTAATTGGTATTTTAGCCGGGCGCTTAAAAGAAAAGTACCACCGGCCAACGGTGATATTTGCCGGTGGTGAAAACGGTGAAATAAAAGGCTCATGTCGCTCAATTGAAGGCTTGCATATGCGCGACTTACTTGAGGGTTTAAACACCGCGCAGCCTGGTTTAATTAATAAATTTGGCGGCCACGCAATGGCGGCAGGATTAAGTATTAACGAGCAGCAATTTACTGAGTTTAAACGTGCGTTTGATAGTGCGGTCAGCGCGCAACTCAGTGAAGAAAGTAAACGCTGCATTGTATTTACTGATGGTGAACTACCTAACGACTGCTTTAGCATGGATTTTGCGCAATTATTAAAGCAATCAGGCCCGTGGGGGCAGAAATTTCCTGAGCCGATATTTGAACACACCTTTGAAGTAATCCAGCAGCGCATTGTGGGTGAAAAACACCTAAAGTTAGTCCTTAAACACCAATCTGCACGTTTAGTTGACGCCATAGCTTTTGGCATTGATGTAAAAGCGTGGCCAGATACCGAGGCGCAGTTTGTTAAAGTAGCGTACCAGCTCGATATAAATGAATTTAGAGGTAAATTTAGCTTACAACTGATTGTAAGAGAGCTTGAAAAAGTGGGCTAAAAAATATCTTCAAACCATGCATAAAAGGCTAATAAAACGCGCGGTTTTTTGTTAAAATCGGGCGTTTTTATTATTTGATGATTTTTAATTGCGCTCGGTCTCTTTTTTAAGTGCGCAATAACCTAGCCATTTTGGAGTAATGTACATGTTTGAAGTGAATCCTGTGATTAATCAAATCAAGGAAATTCGCGAACGTACTGAACTGCTTCGGGGGTACCTTTGACTACGCTCTTAAACAAGAACGTTTAGAAGAAGTTAACGCCGAACTTGAAGATTCAGCCGTATGGAATGAACCTGAGCGCGCACAAGCCCTTGGTCGTGAAAAGTCAGCACTAGAGGCTGTTGTTGAAACCATTGACACCTTAGTGGCGGGTACTGACGACGTTGAAGGGTTAGTAGAGCTTGCTGTTGAAGCCGAAGATCAAGACACCTTTGATGAAGCACAAAGCGAACTGGCTGATTTAAATCAGCAGCTTGAAGGGCTTGAGTTTCGTCGTATGTTTTCAGGTTCTCACGATTCAAACGATGCCTACCTTGATTTACAGTCAGGTTCTGGCGGTACTGAAGCGCAAGACTGGTGTAATATTTTACTTCGCATGTATTTACGCTGGGGTGAAGCAAAAGGCTTTAAAGTAGAGCTTGTTGAAGCGACCGATGGTGATGTTGCCGGTATTAAAGGCGCAACGGTGCGTTTTTCTGGCGAATACGCTTATGGTTGGTTACGCACTGAAACAGGCGTACACCGCCTCGTTCGTAAAAGTCCATTTGACTCAAGTGGTCGTCGTCATACCTCGTTTGCTTCTGCGTTTGTTTACCCAGAAGTTGATGACAATATTGAAATTGACATTAATCCGTCTGACTTGCGTATAGACGTTTACCGTGCATCAGGCGCGGGTGGTCAGCACGTAAATACCACTGAATCGGCGGTACGTATTACTCACGTGCCAACCAATACTGTGGTGCAGTGTCAAAACGAGCGTTCACAACATAAAAATAAAGCCCAAGCAATGAAGCAATTAAAAGCGAAATTATTTGAGCTTGAGCTACAACAGCAAAATGCTGAAAAGCAAAGCCAAGAAGACAATAAGTCTGATATTGGCTGGGGAAGTCAAATTCGTTCTTACGTACTTGATGACTCGCGTATTAAAGATTTACGTACCGGCGTTGAAAACCGTAATACTCAAGCGGTACTCGATGGCGACTTAGACAAATTTATTGAAGCCAGCTTAAAATCTGGTTTATAACCACCAAGCTAAAAAAGAGCTAAAAAATGACTGATCAAATCCAAGACGAAAATAAGTTAATCGCTGAGCGTCGCGGCAAATTAGACGCTATTCGCGCAAATTGCCCAGCCAACGGTCATCCAAACCAATTCCGTCGTGAGCATTACACGGCAGATTTGCAGGCTGAGTTTGGTGATAAGAGTAAAGAAGAATTAATCGAATTACAGCACGTAGTATCGATTGCAGGTCGTATTCTTGCTAAGCGTGGTCCGTTTATGTCTATTCAAGATATGAAAGGCCGTGTACAAGTTTATGCATCAAAAGACGTACAAAAAGATTTAAAAGCAAAATATGGCCAGCTTGATATTGGCGATATTATTGGTGTTAAAGGGCCGCTTAATAAATCGGGTAAAGGCGATTTATACGTAGATATGGCTGAGTACGAACTACTGACAAAGTCACTTCGTCCACTTCCTGAAAAATTCCATGGCCTATCGGATCAAGAAACGAAATACCGTCAGCGTTATGTTGATTTAATTACTAACGAAGCAACGCGTGAAACATTCCGTATTCGCTCACAAGTGGTTGAAGGTATTCGTCGCTTTTTAGCAGACCGCGATTTTATGGAAGTAGAAACGCCAATGTTACAGGTTATTCCTGGTGGTGCATCTGCGCGCCCATTCGTAACTCATCATAATGCGCTTGATATCGACATGTACTTACGTATTGCGCCTGAGCTTTACTTAAAGCGTTTAGTAGTAGGTGGTTTTGACCGTGTATTCGAAATTAATCGAAACTTCCGTAACGAAGGGTTATCAACGCGTCACAACCCAGAATTCACCATGATTGAGTTCTACCAAGCATACGCTGACTACATTGATTTAATGAACATCACCGAAGACATGTTACGTACAGTTGCAACTAACGTACTGGGCAGCCCAATTGTGGTTAACACCACTAAAGATGAAAACGGCGAAGTTGTTGACTCAGTAGAGTACGACTTTGGTCAACCGTTCACGCGTTTAAGCATGGCAGATGCTATCTTAAAATATAACCCTGAGTTTGATGCTGTGGTATTTAACGACCCAGAAAACCACTTTGAAGAATTAAAAGCGTACGCTAAACAAGTGCATGTTAAAATTCCTGAAAACTGCGTATGGGGCCCGGGTAAGTTTTTATGTGAAATATTTGAAGAAACGGCTGAGCATATGCTTATCCAACCTACATTTATCACAGGGTATCCGTGGGAAGTGTCTCCACTTGCACGTCGTAACGACGAAAACCCATTTGTAACTGACCGCTTTGAATTCTTTGTTGGTGGCCGTGAGCTTGCAAATGGTTTCTCTGAGCTTAATGATGCACAAGATCAAGCTGAGCGTTTTTCTCGCCAAGTTGAAGAAAAAGACGCAGGTGATGATGAAGCAATGCACTACGACGAAGACTACATTCGCGCGTTAGAGTATGGTTTACCACCAACAGCGGGTGAAGGGATTGGTATTGACCGTTTAGTCATGTTGTTTACTGACTCATCAACTATCAAAGATGTTATTTTATTCCCACATATGCGCCCACAAGCAGACTAAGCTTGAAGGAATAAACTAAAAAATTATCAACGCCGCTAACTAGCGGCGTTTTTTTTGCCCTATTGTTTGTGAGACATTGCCTAAACTGCTCATTAAGTCTTTTAATTAATTGTTTTCACATTAATAATGAAGTCTAGGTATAAAGAGCAATTAACCTTTAATTCAGTTTCACTCGCATATGGTTACTCCACTGCTTAGCAACATTACAGCAGTGATATAACTTTTTGGTATGATTGTTTTTTAAACACTGCGTTGTATTTATGTAAATTTTTTAGCTAAAATGTGGCGGAAATTTATACGCTGTCATTCTTAGTCGTAAAAAATAAAAATTTCTAAAGGACTTAGAAAAATAATATGAAAGTTAAACAAGTAGAATCTTTACCTGATGAAAACACCACTGAACAACAGCGACAAGCATAATCTTGCTGAACTTACGGACGAACTAGTGCCAGTGATGGGTGTAAACTCAAGCACTCCAAATACCTAACCTGATTAATTTTCAAACTAATTACACTTTAAAACCAGACATGTGTGCAATCTATAGCCATATAGTCACTTTTGTCAGAAAAGTGTTTGACATATTTTCTGAAATCTTTATTATACGCCCCACAAGACGGAGAGGTGTCCGAGTGGCCGAAGGAGCTCCCCTGCTAAGGGAGTATAGAGTTT